>JBDTDW010000147.1:0-16391 GCA_039922855.1 Candidatus Nanopelagicales bacterium
CGACTGCGCCAGCCGGAGCTGCTCGACGACGAGCTCGCGTCGAAGCTCTCGACCGTCCTGCCGCGTACGTCGCGGGTCCCGGATCACTGGCGCCCCATGCACGGAGACCTGAGTCCCTGGAACCTAAGACGCGGCCGCGACGGCAGTTTCCTGATCGACTGGGAGGATGCCACGTGGGGACCTCCTCGGGCTGACCGGGTGTACTTCTCCATCACGGGCCACGCCGCACTGGGCGGGCCGGCACCGTCCTGGGGGCCGGCCGATGACGAGGCCCGGGAGTACTGGCGAGCGGTCATCACAGCGCGATCGGGTGGCGACGAGGACTCAGCCACCCAAGAGCGCCTGCTCACAATCTTAGGCTAGTAGCGGCCGTCTGAGTCTCTGTGGTGCGCGCTGAGGCAGGCGCGTACATCGCAGCCGACGTGTCGTGGTCAGCGGGTTGCCTCAGACGTCTGCGGCGGCGAGCTGGCCGCAGGCACCGTCGATCTCACGTCCGCGCGTGTCACGTACCGTGACCGCGATGCCACCGGCTTGCAGGCGCCGGACGAACTCCCGTTCGTCGGCCGGACGTGACGCCGTCCACATCGAGCCGGGCGTGGGGTTCAGCGGGATGAGGTTCACGTGGACCAGCTTGCGGCGTAGGCGCTTGGCGAGCAGGTCGGCCCGCCAGCCCTGGTCGTTGATGTCCTTGATGAGCGCGTACTCGATGGAGACCCGGCGATGAGTGGCGGCTGCGTACTCCCAGGCGGCGTCGAGGACCTCCGAGACGTTCCACCGGGTGTTGACCGGGACCAGGGTGTCGCGCAGCTCGTCGTCAGGTGCGTGCAGTGACAGCGCGAGCGTGACCGGCAGCCCCTCTGACGCCAACTGGCGCATACGCGGGACCAGCCCGACGGTCGACACCGTGATGCCGCGTGCCGACATGCCCAGACCAGAGGGGGAGCGCTCGGTCAGCCGGTGCAGCGCCCCCACCACCGATGAGTAGTTGGCCATCGGCTCACCCATGCCCATGAACACGACGTTGCTCACCCGGCCCGGCCCGCCTGGTACTTCTCCCCGCGCCAACGACCGAGCTCCGGCCACCACCTGCTCGACGATCTCCGCGGTCGACAGGTTGCGAGTCAGGCCCGCCTGCCCGGTCGCGCAGAACGGACAGTTCATCCCGCAGCCGGCCTGGCTCGATACGCACATCGTCACGCGGTCCGGATAGCGCATCAGCACGCTTTCCACGAGGGCGCCATCGAACAGGCGCCACAGCGTCTTGCGGGTGGTGCCGCCGTCGGCCGTCAGCTCACGCAACGAGGTCATCAACGGTGGCGTGAGTGCGTCGGACACCTGCTCACGCTGGCCGGCGGGCACGTCGGTCCACCCCGCAGCATCGGTGCCGAGCCGGGAGAAGTAGTGCCGCGACACCTGGTCGGCTCGGAAGGGCGGCAACCCGATCGCGGTGATGGCATCCCGCCGCTGCACCATCGTCATGTCGGCGAGGTGCCGGCGGGGCTTGGAGCGACGAGGGGAGTCGAACGTGAGCTCACCTGGAACGGGACGTCGCGGCGTCTCGAGGTCCTCTGCCATGGCGGTTCCAGTCTCCCACGGCGCGGGAGTGGTCGGCCCCGCCGCCGGCACATCAGGGGCCGAGGAAGAAGCGGAACAGCACCCAGGACGCGAAGGCATTGAGCACCAACGAGTCCAGCCGGTCCATCACGCCACCGTGCCCCGGCAGCACCGTGCCCATGTCCTTGACGCCCAGATCACGCTTCAGGGCCGACTCCACGAGATCACCGACCGTCGCAGTGACCGTCAAGGCAAGACCGCAGATCAGGCCCTGCCACCACGGCGCATCGAACATGAGCACGAACAGGGCAACACCGGCGAATGCCTGCAGCACCAGCGACCCGGCCAGTCCCTCCCAGGACTTCTTGGGCGAGATGCGCGGCGCGATCAGATGGCGCCCGGCCAGAACACCGGCGGCGTAGCCTCCAATATCACTGCAGACCGTGAGAACCACGAACGCAATGACACGTTTCGGTCCTGATCCGGCCGCCAGCTGCAGGGACACAAAGGCCCCCATCAGCGCGGTGTAGGAGAGCACGAACACAGACGCGGCCACGTCGGTCGCGTAGCCGTCGGTGTCCCCGACCAGCCGGACCGCAAGGACGACGAGCAGCGCTGCCCCGAACGTGGCGAGCATCGCGGTCATCCCGAACAGGTACGCCAGGATCACGATCGCCGGGGTAGCGACCGCGAGCGGCCAGCGCACCAGGTGGACGCCGCGAACGGCGAACGCCAGCTCGAGCTCGCGCGCGGCTATCAGCAGAGCCACGGACACGACGATCGGGAAGACCCATGGGGCGAAGAACATCGGGAGCAGGACCAGCGCACCCAGGAACACCCCGACCGCGACGGCAGACCACAGGTTCCGGCCGGCACGGCCGTACGGCGCAGGGGCGTCTGGGTCCGCTGGCGGCGTGGGCTCGTCCAAGGCGATGGGGTCCGGGCGGCCGGGCCTGACCGGGGTCAGACCTCGAGCAGCTCGGCCTCCTTGTGCTTGAGCAGCTCCTCGATGGTGGCGACATATCGATCCGTGATCTCCTGCAGCGACTTCTCCGCGCGACGAACGTCGTCCTCGCCTGCGTCGCCGTCCTTGACAAGCTTGTCGAGGATCTCCTTGGCGTGGCGGCGGATGCTGCGTACCGAGATCCGTGAATCCTCGGCCTTGGTCCGGGCGACCTTGATGTACTCCTTGCGGCGCTCCTCGGTCAGCTGGGGGAAGGCCACCCGGATCACGCTGCCATCGTTGGTGGGATTCACCCCGAGGTCGGAGTCACGGATGGCCTTCTCGATCGCAGCCGTGGAGCTCTTCTCGTACGGCGAGATCACGACCAGGCGAGCTTCCGGGATCTGGAAGCCCGCCATCTGGTTGACGGGCGTCGGCGTGCCGTAGTAGTCCGCCACGATCTTGTTGAACATCGCCACGGTCGCCCGCCCGGCCCGGATCCCGGCGAAGTCGTCGCGTGCCACACCGACCGCCTTCTCCATCTTCTCCTCGGCCTCGAAGAGAGTCTCGTCGATCACCTGGTCGCTCCCGGCTCGGTCTGGTCCCTGTGTCCTGGCACCGTGCGCGTCACGCGCTGGTCACCAGCGTGCCGATCCTCTCACCCCGGACGGCTCGGGCGATGTTGCCCTCGACGAGCAGGTTGAAGACCACGATGGGGAGCAGGTTGTCCTGACACAGGCTGATCGCGGTGGCGTCGGCCACCTTCAGCCCTCGCGTCAGCACCTCGGCGTGGGTCAGGGTCTCGAACCGGACCGCGTCCGGGTTTATGCGGGGGTCGTCGTCGTAGACGCCGTCGACGCCCTTGGCCATGAGAACGACGGTCGCGCCCACCTCCAGCGCCCGCTGGGCGGCAGTCGTGTCCGTGGAGAAGTACGGAGCGCCCAGTCCTGCGCCGAAGATCACGACGCGGCCCTTCTCCAGGTGCCGGATCGCCCGACGCGGAATGTAAGGCTCCGCGACCTGTCCCATCGCGATCGCTGTCTGGACGCGTGTCTCGATGCCTTGCTTGTCCAAGAAGTCCTGCAGGGCCAGGCAGTTCATGACTGTGCCGAGCATGCCCATGTAGTCGGACCGGGAGCGGTCCATTCCCCGCTCGGACAGCTCCGCACCCCGGAAGAAGTTGCCTCCTCCGATGACGACGGCCACCTGGGTGCCGCTGCGCACGACGTCGGCGATCTGCCGCGCGATCGCGTGGACGGTGTCGGGGTCGACCCCGAGCCCGCCGCCGCCGGCGAACGCCTCACCGGACAACTTGAGCAGGACCCGGCCGTAGCCACCCTCGGGGACGTCGGGCCACGTGTCCAGCGTGCCTTCCAGCGAGGGCTGCAGCACGGTGGGGGGTCGGTGCGGAACTGTCGACCCGGACTGCTTCTGGCCCGTACCCATCATGGCGATCTCCTCCATTTGGTCGGTTACCAGACGCCGCCTCGTCCAGCGGCGCGGGTGCAGTCTGTCAGGTCAGGCGCCGACCTCGAAGTGAGCGAACGAGGTCACGGTCGTCCTGGCCGCGTCGAGGACGGCCTTCACCGTCTTCTTGGACTCCTGCACCGACTCCTGCTCAAGCAGCACGCGGTCCTTGAAGAAGCCGTTGACCCGCCCCTCGATGATCTTGGAGAGCGCAGCCTCGGGCTTACCTTCCTGCCGCGCGGTGGCCTCGGCGATCCGCCGCTCGTTCTCGACCGTCTCGGCCGGGACCTCGTCTCGGGTCACGTACTGAGCCTTGAGCGCAGCGACCTGCATGGCCGCCGCACGCGCGGCATCCTCGTTGCCCTCGTACGCGACCAGCACACCGACCTGAGGCGGGAGGTCCTTGGAGCGGCGGTGCAGGTAGACGGTGCTGTGACCCTCCACGACAGCCACCCGACCCAGCTCCAACTTCTCGCCGATGACAGCCGATAGCGCAGCCACCTCCTCCGCAACGGTCTTGCCAGACGGCATCGCGGTGGCTGCGAGGGTGTGGGCGTCGAGCGGACGGGTCTGCGCGGCCAGGCCGGCGACCTGCTCGGCCAGCGCGAGGAAGTCCTCGTTCTTCGCCACGAAGTCGGTCTCACAGTTCAGCTCCACGAGCACGCCGGGACCGGCGGCGACCATGCCGTTGGTCGCCTCACGCTCGGCACCGCGCTTGGCGGCCTTTGCGGCCCCGGAGATGCGCAGCACCTCGACGGCGTTGTCGAGGTCGCCGTCGGCTTCTACGAGGGCCTTCTTGCAGTCCATGAAACCGGCTCCGGTGAGGTCCCGGAGCTTCTTGACATCGGCGGCACTGATCTCGGCCATGGGGCTCTCTCTCCTTCGTACGGCGCATGTCGGCACCGTGATGTGCGGTGGGGCAGCGAGGACTACGCGGTCGTCCTGATGGTGGTTCTCCGGGTCGTACGGCCACAGACCGGCCCGACACCCTCCCCGTTCAGGTGCCGGGACGAACGACCAGAGGTCGTACGGTGTCGGCCGCTCAGACCTGCTCGGTGGCGCCCTCTGTCGAGACCGGCGCGGCTGGCTCGGCACTGACCGGCGCAGTGTGGGTGGTGTCGGTCGCAGCGGGGGTGGTGGTGTCGGTCACAACGGGCGTAGCAGCCACCTCGGTCGCCGGCTCGGCGACCGTCGGGGTGTCACTGGTCGCCAGCAGCTCGGCCTCCCACTCGGCCAGCGGCTCATCGGCCACCGCGTCACCGTCACGACCGCTCGCCTGCCCGGCGCGGGTCATCAGGCCCTCAGCCACCGCGTCGGCCACGACCCGGGTCAGCAGCGCCACAGCACGGATCGCGTCATCGTTACCGGGGATCGGGAAGTCGACCTCGTCCGGGTCGCAGTTGGTGTCCAGGATCGCAATCACCGGGATCTTCAGCTTGCGGGCCTCGCCGACGGCGATGTGCTCCTTCTTGGTGTCCACGATCCAGACCGCGCTGGGCACCTTCGACATGTCACGGATCCCGCCGAGCGTGCGTGCCAGCTTGATCTTCTCGCGCTCCAGGACCAGCAGCTCCTTCTTGGTCAGGCCAGAGCCACGCACGTCGTTGAAGTCGAGCAGCTCGAGCTCCTTGAGCCGCTGTAGCCGCTTGTGAACCGTCCCGAAGTTCGTCAGCATCCCGCCGAGCCAGCGCTGGTTCACGTAGGGCATGCCCACGCGGGTGGCCTGCTGCTCGACCGGCTCCTGCGCCTGCTTCTTCGTGCCGACAAAGAGCACGGAGCCGCCGTGTGCAACCGTCTGCTTGACGAACTCGTACGCGCGGTCGATGTATGTCAGCGACTGCTGCAGGTCGATGATGTAGATACCGTTGCGCTCATTGAAGATGAACCGCTTCATCTTCGGGTTCCAACGGCGGGTCTGGTGCCCGAAGTGCACGCCGCTCTCGAGCAGCTGCTTCATGGTGACGACGGCCATGCCGGTCGCTCCCTTTCATCGGCGCCGAGTCGGCACCTGTCGGTGCCCGCGGCAACGCCACTCGGTTCGTCCGGACCGGTCGGTCTGGACCCTGACGACCGTCGGGCGTACCCGTGCACGCCGCGTCGCGGCAGGACCGAAGGGGCGCTCGCCGGCCCTGACCCGAAAGTCAGGTACCGGAAACAGTCGTGCGATGTCGACCCGCCGGAGCAGGCCGCACCCGGGATTGTACGGGGCCTTGTGGCATACCCGGAAATCCGCGGGAGCCCAGCGCCGAATTTGTCCACAGGGTGGCATGGGCCGGGGCCCTGTCCACAGCGAGACGCCCTGGCAGGCCCGCGCCGTGGGCTGGTCGGGACACGGTCGGGGCATGCCGATCCCCATGGTCCCCGCGGTCACCTTCGCAGCCGTGTTCGGAACCCTGCTCGTCGTCGCTCCCGTGGCGCCGGTCCCCACCGACCCCGGCCCAGCCGCCGTCGCCGGCACCGAAGTCGCAGCGCGCCCGGCCCCGGGCGTGCCGACGACCGCGGCGACCTCACCCGCACGGTCGAGTGCCCTGCCCGGCCGGGCCAGGTCGGCCACGACCCGTCCGGCCACCCCGTGGAGGTGGCCGCTTGCGCACACCCCACTGGTGCTGCACGGTTTCCGACCACCACCGCAGCGCTGGCAGGCCGGGCACCGGGGCGTGGACCTGTCAGCGGTCCCCGGTGACAGCGTCGTGGCGGCAGGCCGTGGGCTCGTCACGTTCGCGGGTCCGCTCGCCGGACGCGGGGTCGTGACGGTCACGCACGGTGCGCTGCGCACGACCTACGAACCGGTGAGCGCGACGGTGCGGGTGGGGGACGACGTGGCCGCAGGTGAACCGATCGGCACACTCGCCTCCGGAGTGAGCCACTGCGGCGGTTACCCGTCCTGCCTGCACTGGGGGCTGCTGCGAGGCACCCTGTACCTCGATCCGCTGCTCCTGCTCGGACTCGGGCGTCCGATCCTGCTGCCGATCCCGACCGGTGCTCCACCGCGGTGACGACCACGATCGCGACCACGACGACGCTGGCGATCACAGCCCGGCCGGACACCCGAAAGCCGGCGACCCCTGCCAGCAGGACCACAGCGCGTACCAGCGCTGGAGCGCGTAACGGGGGCGGGGCGAGGTACCTGCGCATTACCACCGGGACTGGTGCCCGCACCGCCAGCAGCCTTGTCGGACTGGGGCGATCTGCACCCGCGCGAACGCGAGAGCACCCACCCCGGCCAGCACCGAGTCGGATCCGGGACCTTAGGGAGCACGGTCCGGGCCGGACACGTCGGCTCAGTCGTCGTGGGCGTCGGAGAGCTTCGCGCGAAGCTGCAGCACAGCCTTGGTGTGCATCTGGCAGATGCGCGACTCCGTGACACCGAGGACCTTGCCGATCTCGGCGAGAGTCAGCCCCTCGTAGTAGTACAGCGTGACGACGATCTTCTCCCGCTCCGGCAGCGTGTTGATCGCCTTCGAGAGGATGAACTTGGTCTCCTCGGACTCGAACACCCCGACGGGGTCCTCGGCCTTGATGTCCTCGAGGGTGTCGCCGAGGGTGACCTTGTCGCCCTTCTCGCCGCCGGCGTGCAACATCTCGTCCAGTGCCACGACGTTGACGTAGGAGACCTGGCTGAAGATCGAGTGCAGGTCCTCCAGTCGGACACCCATCTCACCGGCGACCTCGGCCTCGGTCGGCGTCCGCTGCAGCTTGGCCTCCAGCGCCTGGTATGCCTTCTCGACCTCGCGGGCCTTCGAGCGCACCGAGCGGGGGATCCAGTCGATGCTGCGTAGCTCGTCGATGATGGCGCCACGGATGCGGCTGATGGCGTAGGTCTCAAACTTGATCGCGCGCTCGAGGTCGTACTTCTCGATAGCGTCGATGAGACCGAAGATCCCGTACGAGACCAGGTCGGCCTGCTCGATGTTCGGTGGCAGACCGACGCCTACCCGGCCGGCGACATACTTCACCAAGGGCGAGTAGTGCAGGATCAGTCGATCTCGTAGCGCCTGGTCCGGGGCCGACTTGAACTGCTCCCAGAGCTCGCGTAGCGCAGCGTCCCCGTCGGCCTTGGTCTGTTCCTTCTCCGACTCCGTGGGAGTCAGGTCCATCTGGTCCAGCGCGGCGACATTCACCTCGACTGGGTCCGATGCGGGCGAGGGCGAATCGGCCACGCCGGTATCGAGCCCGTCGCCCTCAGGCACGGGGGTGCGCCTGCTCATAGGTGGACCTCAACCGTTCGACGCTGACATGGGTGTAGATCTGCGTGGTGGCGAGCGTAGCGTGCCCCAGCAGCTCCTGAACCGTACGCAGGTCCGCGCCGCCCTCGAGCAGGTGGGTCGCGGCGGTGTGGCGCAGCCCGTGCGGCCCGATGTCGGGGGCTCCCGGTACGCGGGCCACCAGGCGGTGGACGACAGCGCGCACGGTGCGCACGTCGATCCGGCGACCTCGGACGCCCAGGAACAATGCCGAGCCGTTCGGGAGCGCCGCCAGCTGCGAGCGCCCATCGGTGGTCCAAGCGCGCAGGGCCCGGTCGGCGGGCACGCCGTACGGGACCACGCGTTCCTTGGCTCCCTTGCCGAGGACCCGGACAGTGCGCCGTCCCTCGTCGAGGTCGGACACGTCAAGGCCCGCGAGCTCGGCCACCCGGATGCCCGTCGCGTAGAACAGCCAGCCCATCGCCAGGTCGCGCAGTGCCACGGCGCCATCCGTCCCCGCGGCAGCTGCCCCGGGACCGGCCGGCTCGGCCGCGGCCAGCATGGCGTCGGCCTGCGCCCGGGTGAGCAGCCCCGGCAGCTCGCGGTGCACTGCCGGCGCCGTGAGCCGGTCGCCCGTGTCGGTGTCGATCAGCCCACGCCGGTGCGCCCATGCCGTGAACGCTCGGGCCGACGCGACCCGGCGGGCCATCGTCGCCCGCGACAGCCCGGCGCCGGCCTGTCGACCGAGCCAGCCACGCAGGACCGTGATATCGATGTCGCGCAGGTCTGCGACGCCCACCCGGGCGCAATATCCCAGCAGCCCCGCCACGTCACCGTGGTAGGCCCGCACGGTGTGGGCGCTGCGCCCACGTTCGGCGGCCAGGTGGTCGCTGAACCCCTCAAGAGCGCCGATCAGTGCCGGTGGCAGCGCCGCGACACCGTCGCCAGCCCGACCGGCGACGGCGACCAGCGGATGGGCGGACCCGGTGCGGTCGGTCACCCCGACACCGTCCTGCCTGGTAAGCACCTCGTCAATCCGGCGCGCCGTGGCCTCACGGGGTGAACATACGGGAGTAGACGCAGCCGTCCCGCTCGACGCTGATCAGCTGCCCGGAGACGAGCGGGCCGGCGACCAGCCGCTCCGGCAACCACGGGTCCGCCCCTATCCGCCACCGCCCGGGGGCCACGAGCACCAGCTCCTGGTCCTCCCCGGGCGCCTCCACCCCGCCCGGAGCTGTCAGGAACAGCCGGTCGCCCCTGGCCACGATGCGCAGATGGACGAACCACGGCGAGTACGAACGGTAGTGGCCGGTGCAGGCCAGCAGCTCCGGGGTGGTCGTGACCACCGGATCCGGCGACTCGACGACGTACGGGTGCTGCAGGCGCAGGTCGGGATGGTCGGTGCACCAGCGACCCTCCCAGCCATTCCAGAGCTGTCCGGTCCGCCCGCCGTTGCGTACGACGAGCCGCCCGCCGGCCTCGCCCAGCTCGACGTCGAGCCGGTGGCCGTCCGGGGCGGTGCCTGCAAGCCGCGGCCACGGGGTGTCAGCGGCAACCCGGCGATCGGTCACCGGTGGGGTCGGCATCGGGGCCCCGGCCCGCGCTGCCAGCAATGCCCGGTGCACGAACCGGGCGAGCACCTGCACCGCCAGGCAGTCGCCGTTCGCGTTCGTGACCACTCCGACACCGACACCTTCGGTCCGGTCGGCGAGAACGAACGATGCGTAGCCGACCATCCCACCACCGTGCGTCACGCACTCGTGGCCGCCGACCTGCTCGACATTGATGCCCAGGCCGTACCGGCTGTCGGTGACCTTCACTCCCCCAGGGGCATCGATGACGTCCTCGCCCGACGGCGCCACGAGCGTCCTGGTCCGCGACAGAGCCTGCTCGGAGACGACAGCGCGGCCGTCGAGGCTCCCATCACCTAGCAGCAGCCGCAGCAGTCGCCCCAGGTCGGCACCGTTCACCGCGACGTTGCCGTCCGCCGCCGCCACCTCCAGCCACGTCGCCGGCGCCAGCGGGTCACCGAGAACCCAGGGGCGGTCGTCGTACATCGGCGCGTAGCCGGTCGCGAGGCGCTCCCGGTCCGTGCTGCGGACGGTCGTCAGCGCCGTCGTCATGCCCATCGGCTCGAACACTTTGTGGGCCAACAGGTCCGGCGCGCTCTGCCCCGTGGCAGCAGCCATGGCGAGGCCGAGCATCAGATAGCCGACATTGGAGTAGTGGAACCGGATGCCCGGCTCGGCGAGCACCCGGTCCCGCATCGACCACACCTGGGCGGCCTCATCGGTAAGGGCGTCGGCATTGGTCACCAGCCCCGACGTGTGGTTCAGCAGCCGCTGCAGGGTCAGCTCGGAGGTCCTGGGACCGACCTCGACCCAGGGCAGCCACCTGGTGATGGGGTCGTCCAGGGCCATGACGCCCTCGTCGACGAGCTGGTTGACGAGCAACGAGGTGAACAGCTTGCTGATGGACCCGATCTCGAAGAGGTGTCCGGGGCCGACCGGGGTCCCGGTGGCGATGTCGGCGAGCCCGAAGGGCAGCTCCAGCAGCACAGCGTCGCGGTCCACGACGACAACGACGCCGCCGGGCATCGGCTGGGTGCGGGTCAGGGCGGCGGTGAAGTCCCGCAGCACAGCCGCGAGGCCGGCCAGCCGGTCCGCGGCAGGGCCCCCGGTCATGCCGGACGGTCGATGAGCAGCTCGCGCGACATGAGGTCCTCGAAGGTCTCCCTGCGCACGGCCAGCCGTGCGACGCCGTCCCGGCAGAAGACGACAGGTGGTCTGCGAGCGGCGTTGTAGTTGTTCGACATCGTGAAGCAGTAGGCGCCGGTAACCGGCACGGTGAGCAGGTCCCCGACTGCCGGGTCGACCAGGTCGAAGTCCTTCACGAGCGTGTCCCCGGACTCGCAGTGTCGTCCCACCACGTCGCACGTCACCGCCAGGCCCTGCTTGTCGATCACCGCGGGCTCGAAGGGCTGCCCGTACAACGAGACCTCGAGGTTGTCTCCCATTCCGCCGTCGACGGCGACGTGCATCCGTACGCCCCGCTTGACCGTGACGACGCGGTAGACCGTGATGCCGCTGCGGGCCACCATCGAACGACCCGGTTCGACCATCAGCTCGATGTCGTGACCGAGGTGACGGTGGACCGCTGCCACGAGCCGGTCGGCGTATTCCTCGACCGTGGGGGCGTGGTCACTGTGGACGTACCGCACGCCGAGCCCGCCACCGAGGTCGTAGACCTCGAAGTGCTCGAGCTCGGCCAGCGCTGCGACCTCGGCCTCGAACTGGTCGAGGTCGAGGATCTGGGACCCGATGTGTGCGTGCAGGCCGCGCAGGTCGAGCATCGGCTCGCGCCGGATCCGCGCCACCACCTCGCAGATCTGCGCGGACGGGATGCCGAACTTGGAGGCGTCGTGCCCGGTCATCATGGCGTCGTGGGTGCTCGCGTCGATCCCCGGGCTCACGCGTAGCAGGACCGGGACCGGGGAGGAGGCCAGCCGGGCGATACGGTCCACGTCGTCGAGGTTGTCGACCACGACATACCGCACCCCGGCATCGATCGCCGTCTGCAGGTCCAGGTCGGTCTTCGCGTTGCCGTGCAACACCATCCGGGCCGGGTCCGCACCACCTGCCCGCGCGATCATGAGCTCGCCGGCGGCTGCGACGTCGACCCCGCACCCCTCCTGAGCCATGACGCCGACCACGGCCGCGGAGGGGAAGGACTTGGACGCGAAGAGGACCAGGCTCAAGGCGTGCCGGGAGGTGAAGGCCTCGACGTACGCACGGGCACGGGACCGCAGCGCGCCCTCGTCGACGATGTATGAAGGCGTGCCGAACTGCTCCGCGAGCTCGGCGACGACGCAGCCTCCCACCACCAGGCGCCCGGCCGGGTCCAGGGTCGTGCCCTCCGGGTAGAGGGACACGTCGAGCATCGCGTCCTGAGTAGTCATCGTGTCCTGCGTGCTCATCCGGGCTCCGTTCATCGACGTGCGGAGTTCGCGACGCGTGCGCTCTCGTGTACCGCGAAGAGATCGTCCCACTGCTGGCGGCGGGCGGTCACCGGCTCGACGAGGATCGCGTCGAGGGCCGCGTCGGCGAGATCCTGACCCAGGGCGAGGCCGACCAGCCGGGCAGCGCCGACCGCGGAATGGTCCGGCTCCCCCGGGCTGATCCGTACGGCTCTGCCGGTGGCGTCGGCCAGGTCCCGGGCGAAGCCCTGGCCCACCCCGGCTGCGCCGCCGGCCCGGATCTGCGGCGCCGGGACCTGGCCCGTCGGGCCGGAGGTGCGCTCCAGGACTGCCACGCACCGGGCGGACTCCAGCACGATGCCGGTCTGCAGCGCGCGAGCGACCTCGGCCCGCCCGTGGGAGAGCGTCAGTCCCAGCAAGGCTCCGGTGAGTTCGGGGTTCCAGAGCGCCCCCTGCTCACCGGGGGCCAGGTAGGGCAGGAACACGGGGGATCGGCTCGGCTCGGCCTGCTGGGCGAGCTCGGCGAGCTCGGCGACACCACCGAGGCCCAGCGTGGTTGCCAGCCACGCCATCGCGGACCCGGTGGCGAGCAGGTCCATCTCCGCCGCGTAGCGCGCGTCGGCCATCGGCGTCACCAGGAAACGGTGCCGATCGTCGGTCGCTGCGGAGTCGCGGCAAGCCAGGATCACGGTGCTGGTGCCCGCGACGTAGGCGATGTCACCCGGTTCGCGCACACCGAGCCCGTACGCCCCGAGCACCGAGTCCGCCGCTCCCAGTACCACCGGCAGGCCGACGGGTAGGCCGAGCTCGGATGCCGCGTCGGCGCGCAGCGCCCGAGCCGTCGTGGACGAGTGCACCTCGGGCAGCCGCGGTACACCGGTCGCGATGATGTGGCCGCTGGCCTCGATCAGATGTGCGTCCCACCGGGCCCTGGTCAGGTCGTAGCAGCCGTATCCGGTCGCGGTGCTGGGGTCGGTGAGCAGCTCACCGGTGAGGAGGGAGAACAGGTAGTCCTTGGCACTGCACAGGTATCGGGCCTGGCCCGCCGCGGCCGGGTCGCGGAGCGCAAGGCCGGCCATCATCGGCAGGAGGTAGCGACCGTCCACCCACTGACCCGTGCGCCGATACAGCTCCGTCGCGCCGATGCTTGCGCGCAGCTGACCGCCCGGTCCCTCGGATCGGGCGTCCTGCCACGTGATGGCCGAGGTGACCGGCGCGCCCGCCGCATCCAGTGCGACAAGGGTCGGCAGCATCCCCGACAGTGCGATGCCGCGCCAACGCTCGGGTCGAACCTGCGCGGCCAGCTCGCGGACTGCACCGATGGTGGCTGCCCACCAGTGCGAGGGCATCTGTTCAGCCGCACCAGGCTCGGGCCTCGAGGTCTCGTACGATCTGCGGGCGCGTGCCAAGACCTGGCCGTCATCGCCGAGGGCGACGACCTTCAGGCCCGAGGTGCCCAGGTCGAGCCCGACGAGAGCCCCGTCGTCACCATTCGACACCGTCACCGGACCACGGTCAGCGGCCGCGGGCGACGACCGTCAGCGCGTCCGCAGCGGCCGTCAGCGTCTGGTCGATGTCGGCGTCGGTGTGGACGAGGGAGACGAAGAGGTTCTCGAACTGCAACGGGTGGAACAGCACCCCCCGCAGGATCATCTCCTGGTACCAGCGGGTGAAGCGGGCCTCGTCGGCGTACTTGTGCGCATCCCGCCAGTTCTTGATCGGATGGTCCGAGAACCAGAGCTGGAACACGGTGCCGAGCCCCTCGACGTATGCATCGATGCCACGCTCCTGCGCGAGAGTCCGAAGTCCGGCTGCCAGCCGATCGCCGATCGCGCGCTGTCGCTGGTAGAGACCCGGCTCCGCCAGCACGTCCATGGTGGCGGACACAGCTGCGCACTGCACGACGTTGGCGTTGTACGTGCCCGAGTGGGAGTAGCGGCCCTCCGCGATCATCGCCATCGCGTCGCGGGTGCCACCGACGGCCGCAACGGGGAAGCCGCCGCCGAGCCCCTTGGCCAGGGTCGTCAGGTCCGGCGTCACCCCGAAGTACTCCTGCGCGCCACCGCGGGCGAAGCGGAACCCCGTGATGACCTCGTCGAAGATGAGCATGGCGCCGTACTCCCGGGTCTTCTCGCGCAACAGCTCCAGGTATCCGGGCTCGGGCAGGATGCACCCGGTGTTGAGGACGGCGGCCTCGGTGATCACGGCAGCGATCTGGTCGCCCCGCTCGGCCATCAGGGCCACGAAGCTGTCCGGGTCGTTCCAGGTGAGGACCACGAGGGTGTCGGAGAGCTCCAGCGGGACACCGGGTCCGGCGGCCACCGGCCGGGGACGTTCGGCCGGTCCGGCCAGTCTCGGGTCCACGTGGTTGGACCAGTACACGACGTCCTGCCAGCCGTGATAGTGCCCCTCGAAGCGCACGACGAGGCGGCGACCGGTGCTCGCGCGGGCCAGCCGCACCGCGGTCCCGACCGCTTCTGACCCGGAGTTGGTGAAACGGACCTGCTCGATGCCCGGGACGGCATCGACGACCTTTTCCGCCGCCTCGATCTCGAGCTCGTACGGCAGGCCGAAGCAGGTCCCGTATTCGGTGATGGCATCCGCGACCGCCTTGGTCACTACCGGGTGCCGATGGCCCAGGATCATCGGGCCCAGACCCAGCAGATAGTCGATGTACTCGTTCCCGTCCGCGTCACGCATCCGGGACCCGCTGCCCTCGGTGATGAACGGGGGGTAGGGCGACCAGCCGAACTTCACTGTCCGTGCGCTGCTCCCGGCGCCGCCGGGGATCACCTGGCTGGCGCGTTCGAACAGCTTCTCCGACCTCGCCGTGCGGGTCCGGTACTCCTGCTCGAAGCTCATCGCTCACTCTCCTTGCCTTGGCTACCCGTTGTCCTCACCACGACAGCACGGGCGGGGTGACGGCGTCGTGCGCGACAGAGCGCCAGCCGTAACGACACTCTATATATACTTTGTATAACAACTAATCACGCGGGGTGCCCGACCGCGACACCAACAGCTGGAGCAGTGCCCTTGCCGGCGACCCGGTCGGCCCCTCCGGCCAGGGGTCGCGGTCGAGCTCGAGGTAGGCGCTGGATCCGTTGTCGATGTGGACCCACGGGATTCGACCGGCGAAGGTCCGCAGGTAGGTCGCGGCCATCTGACCTGAGTCGGGGACGTCCTGCGGACAGTTCACGATGTCCGCGACGCGGGAGCTCAGGTACTGCTCGTACTCTCGCCGCAGCGGCAGCTCCCAACCCGGATCGCCCGCGATCTGACCGGCGCTAACGAGCTCGCAGGTGAGCGCCAGGTCGGTGCCCCAGGCCCCCCACAGCGCATTCCCTACCCCGCCACCGTCGGTGAGCGTCCCGACATCGATGATCGCGGCCGGGGCCGTGGCGGCCAGGAAGGCGACGCCGTCGGCGAGCACGAGTCGGCCTTCGCAGTCGGTGTCGGTGACCTCGGTGGTGCGTCCGTCGGGGTGTGTGAGCACGTCGCCGGGCCTGCTCGCACCCCCGCCGGGCATGTTCTCGGCAAGCAGGAGCAGTGCTCGGACCGGAGTGTCGGCGCCGAGCTCGGCGGCAGCGAAGACCGCACCGGCGACCGCGGCAGCGGCGGCCATGTCCGACTTCATCCAGGAGATCTCATCCGGGTCGCGTTTGAGGTTCAGTCCGCCGGAGTCGAACGTGATGCCCTTGCCCGCCAGGCCCAGCGTCGCAGCCTTCGGTCCCGACCCTGCCCGCAGCTCGACCACCAAAGGCACGTTGCGGCTGCCCGCCCCGACCCCCAGCACGCCACCGAACCCCCGCGAGGCCAGCGCCGGGCCGCTCCAGACCGCAGCCTTGACCCCCACCTCCCGGGCCCGGCCGCGCAGCACGTCCGCGAAGTCGGCCGGGGTCAGCGCGCCCCCGGGGGTCTCGACGAGCTGACGGATCCACGACGTGGCCCGACCCGCGGCGCAACCGTGGGTGAAGGCCTGCTGCACCCCCGGGTCGCGCGCGAGGGTCGCGTCCACCACCAGCACCACCTGCTCGGGCGCCGCGCTGCGAACAGCCCGAGGTGCCCGGCCGGCGACCTGGTAGTCATAGCTGCCCAGCAGCACGCCCTCGGCGGTGGCGCGCACCGCGCCGCCGGCGTCCGTCCCCACCTGCGCCAGCGTCGTGGACACCCGACGGTAACCGCGGCACCGGCGCGTCGCAGCCATGGCCGCGTCACGCACCTGGTCAGCCCCGACGAGCTGTTGTGAGCCCAGCCCGACGGCCACCAC
>JBDTDW010000148.1:0-2719 GCA_039922855.1 Candidatus Nanopelagicales bacterium
GTCGCAACGTCACGATCTACTTCTCCCGGGACACCATGCGCGAGCTCATCGCGACGTTCCACCGCGTCCTGGCCCCCGGCGGCTACCTGGTCATCGGCCACGCCGAGACGCTCTGGCAGGTCACTGATGACTTCACGCTCGTGACACTCGGTGACGCGTTCGCGTACCGCAAGGACGTACCGGCGACGACCTCCCCCCCGCCGGCTCCGGCGCAGCGACCGGTGGTGCGCACCGTGACACCGGTCCCCCGCGAGCCCGCCCGCCCGGCGCGGGCCAAGCGGCCCCGGGCGTCGGTGCGCCCCGTGCCGTCCCCGCTCGACACGATGCCCGATCCCGATGCCGCGACCTCGCTGCTGCTGCAGGCGCGCACCGCGATGGAGCAGGCCAGGTACGCCGAGGCGGCCCGGCTGGCGGCGCGCGCCGCGGCCACCTCGCCGTTCGAGGTCGACGCGTACGTCGTGGAGGGCCTGGCCCGCGCGACCGTGGGCGACGACCCGGGCGCCCTCGTCGCGCTGCGCAAGGCGGTGTACCTCTCGCCGCGCGCCGGACATGCCCGGTTCCTGCTGGCCGGGGCCCTGGCCCGGTGCGCCGAGCCCGGTGCTGCGGCCCGGGAGTACCGCGCGGCGGCCGCGACCCTGCCGGGCACCTCCCCGGCCGACCTGAACGCTCTCCTCGACGGCTGCGACGTGACCGAGCTGGTGACGCTGTGCCGCCGCCTCGCCGAGGAGTGCGACCACCGGGCAGGCGCACGATGACGGCGTACGGCGGTGCCGGGTCGCTCAGGCCGGGCACCTGGACGACCGATCCCTTCAGAGGGCTCGCTGCGGTCGACGCCCGGGAAGGAGGCAGGCATGTCTGAGGTGGGAGGGCACCTGACGTTCGAGGTGGGAACGACGTCGTTCGCCGTGGACGTCGCAGATGTGATGGAGGTGCTGCGCGCCAGCGAGGTACGGCGCCTGCCCGGAAGCGGTCGCACGCTGTCCGGGCGCGAGCTCGGCCTCGTCGACGTCCGTGGTGCCTGCGTGCCCGTGCTGGACCTGCGCTCGGACCTCACGGTCGTCGGTGACGTGGTCGTGCCGCGCTACCAGGACCAGGCCGGCCTGCTCGTGGACCGCGTCACCTCGGTGCAGCGCCCGGGTGCGCTGCTCGTCGACCCCGTCACGGGCCCGGCGCTGCCGTCGTACGCCAGCGCCGTGCTGCGTCCGGCCGACGGCGGCACCCCGATGCTGCTCGTAGACCTGCCCCGGGTGCCTGCGCTCGGTGATGCGGCGTACGAGCCCACGCCGGGTCCAGCCCTCGGGACGTCGGCGCTGGTACAGGCCCAGCCGGCTCAGACGTAGCGCTCCAGGATGCTGGACTCGGCCAGCCGGCTCAGGCCCTCGCGGATCGAGCGGGCCCGCGTCTCACCGACGCCTTCGACCGCCAGCAGCTCATCGATGTTCGCCGCGAGCAGCTTCTGCAGTCCCCCGAAGTGCTCCACGAGGCGTTCGACGACGACCTCCGGCAGCCGGGGGACCCGCGCCATGAGCCGATAGCCGCGTGGGCTGACGGGCTGGTCGAGTGCGTCGTTGCTCGCACCCAGCCCGACCGCGCGGGCCACCAGCGGCAGGTCCAGCAGGTCCGTGCCCGACAGGGCATCCACCTCGTCGAACACGGCCGCGACCGCGTTGCCGCGTCGACCGGTGGTGGCGGGCGCGTAGTCACGTACGACCAGGGCCCGTTCGGCATCCACACCTGCGACGAGCTCGTCGAGCTGCAGGGTCAGCAACCGGCCATCGGTCCCGAGCTCCACGACGTAGTCGTCGATCTCCCCGGAGATGCGCCGCACCATCTCCAGGCGCTGGACGACGTTGACCACGTCGCGGACCGTGACCAGGTCCTCGATCTCCAGTGCGGACAAGGTGCCGTTGACCTCGTCCAGGCGCATCTTGTAGCGCTCCAACGTGGCCAGCGCCTGGTTGGCCCGCGACAAGATCGCGGCCGAGCCTTCGACGACATAGCGCCGGTTGCCGACGTACAACGCGATGGTGTTCATGGACTTGCTGACGCTGACCACGACGAACGGGGTCTGCTTGGCCACCCGGTCCGCGGTGCGGTGGCGGGTGCCCTGCTCGTCCGTCGGGATCGACGGGTCCGGGAGCAGCTGCACGGCGGCGCGCAGCAGCTTGGTCGCGTCCTTGTCACAGATCACGGCGCCGTCCATCTTTGACAGCTCCCGTAGCCGCTGGGCCGTGAACTCGACGTCGATGGCGAACCCACCGGTGGACATCGCCTCGACGGTGCGGTCGAACCCGAGGACTACCAGACCGCCGGTGCGCCCGCGCAGGATCCGCTCGAGCCCGTCTCGCAGCAAGGTGCCGGGGGCCACCTGTGCGACGGCAGCACGCAGCAGCGCGTCGGCGTCGGTGGCCGGCGACCTGTCGGTGGGCGACAAGGGATCTCCCGAACTCGCGTCGTGCGCCAAGGCCCTTCGTACGCGACGTGTCGTTCGTCGAGGGGGCGGTGCGACACGGTCAGCGTACAGAGCGCTGCAGCAACAGCCACACCAGCAGCCCGCAGCCGCAGCCGGCATGCGAGGACGACCAGTCGCAGCAAACCCCCTGCTGTCAACGCTGGTGCAGCAGGTCGAACGCATCGGACACCAGAGCGACCTCACGGACGACCAGGCCGTCAGGTCCATGCCCGGAGCCGGTGGGTACGAGGGCATGCGTGAAGCCCA
>JBDTDW010000149.1:0-6454 GCA_039922855.1 Candidatus Nanopelagicales bacterium
ACCGATGAGGCCTCGACCGAGTGCCAGGCCATGCAGCTGGACGCGCGCACCGCTGTCCGGCTGGGTGCGACACCGGCCCAGGGGCGGGCACTGGCGCAGCGGTACTGGACCGAGGTGTACCCGCGCATGCCGGCGGGCTACGTCACCGGGGACTGCCGACCGGACGGTCCCATGGACCTGACACCGACCGACGGCGTCTGGCCCTGAACAGCGCGGCGGGCGCCGTCGCGGTTGTGCGATCGTGTACCGATGACCTTGCCTGCGCCATTCGACCTGTCCGGACGGGTTGCGATCGTCACAGGGGCGGGCAGCGCGACCGGCATCGGTTTCGCGACAGCGTCGCTGCTCGGCGGGCTCGGCGCCACCGTGGTGCTCGCGGCAACCACCGAGCGGGTCTTCGAGCGGGTCGCGGAGCTGGCGGAGCTCGGGGTGGACAGCAGCGGCTTCGTCGGAGACCTCACCGACGAGTCGACCGCGACGGCACTGGTCACCGGTGCCGTCGACGCCTGGGGTCAGGTCGACGTGGTGGTGAACAACGCGGGGATGGTGTCGGTCGCGGCACCGGTGTTCGAGGGCGGGACCGCGCCGGAGATGTCCCTGCAGACCTGGCACGACTCGTTGCAGCGCAACCTGGATACGGCGTTCCTCGTGACGCGCGCGGCGCTGCCGGAGATGATCGAGCGTGGCTGGGGGCGTGTCGTCATGGTCTCGAGCCTGACCGGGCCGGTGATGGCGATCGCTGGTGACGTCGGCTACGCGACGGCGAAGGCCGGCATGGTCGGGTTCACCCGCGCGCTGGCTGTGGACTGTGCTGCGCACGGCGTCACCGTGAACGCGGTTGCCCCGGGCTGGATCGCGACGGGATCGCAGAGCCTGCACGAGGGCGCGCACGGCCGCACGACCCCTATCGGTCGCAGCGCCAGCCCGGCCGAGGTCGCGAACACCGTCGCGTGGTTCGCGACGCCAGGTGCGTCGTACGTGACAGGCCAGTTCCTCGTCGTCGACGGCGGCAACTCGATCGCGGAGGAACGGGGCTGAGGGCTCCGTACGACCTGCGCCGGCCGCGGTCTGCGTTTGCCAGCGTCGGCGTCCGAGGGTGTGATGAGGGCATGGAATACACACATCTAGGTCGGACCGGACTGTCCGTGAGCCGCATCTGCCTGGGCACCATGAACTTCGGGCCAGTGACCGATGAGCCCGACGCACACGCGATCATGGACCGGGCCCACGAGCACGGCATCAACTTCTTCGACACCGCGAACGTGTACGGGTGGGACGAGAACAAGGGACGCACCGAACAGATCATCGGCAACTGGTTCGCCCAGGGCGGGGGTCGCCGGGAGCGCACTGTCATCGCGACCAAGCTGTACGCCGACATGGGCCCATGGCCCAACGACGGGAAGCTGTCGGCGCTGAACATTCGGCGCGCATGTGATGCGTCGCTGCAACGGTTGCAGACCGATCACATCGACCTCTACCAGATGCACCACGTCGACCGAGCGGCCCCGTGGGACGAGATCTGGGAAGCGATGGAGGTCCTCCGGCAGCAAGGCAAGATCATCTACGTGGGATCGTCGAACTTTGCAGGCTGGCACATCGCCCAGGCGCAGGAGGCGGCCCGACGCCGCGGTTTCCTCGGGCTGACCAGCGAGCAGTCGATCTACAACCTCGTGGAACGGACGGTCGAGCTAGAGGTCCTGCCGTCGGCCCAGGCGTACGGGCTGGGGATCATTCCTTGGTCGCCCCTGCACGGTGGGCTGCTCGGAGGCATCCTGCGAAAGCAGGCCGACGGCACCGCAAAGCGCAGCACCGGTGGCCGTGCCTCGGATGGCCTGGCCAAGCACCGGTCGGCGATCGAGGCGTGGGAGCGCTATTGCGACGAGCGAGGTGAAGGGCCAGGCGATGTGGCGCTGGCGTGGCTGTTGCACCAGCCTGCGGTCACCGCCCCGATCGTGGGACCCAGAACGGCGGAACAGCTCGACGGCGCCCTGCGGGCGCTTGAGATCACCCTGGACGAGAAGGCGCTGGCGCACATCGACGAGATGTTCCCGGGCCCCGGTGGCACGGCGCCGGAGGCCTACGCCTGGTGAGCGGCTGCACTCGTGGACGGGGTCAGGACCTCGTCCACGAGGGCTTCGAGGTCGTGCGGCTCCGCCGGGACCGCGCCTGCCGGGCGCAGCTCATCGTCATGGACGACTGCGACCCGCAACGGTCCTCTGGGGTAGGCCGCCAGTTCTGTGAGCAGGCGGTCGTAGAAGCCGCCCCCCTGCCCGAGCCGGACACCGTCGAGGCCCGCGGCCAGGGCCGGCAGCAGCAGCACGGTGCAGTGCGCCGCGATGAGGGCGCCGGCCCCTGTGCCGAGGGATGCCCCGGCAGGCTCGGGCATCCCTCGCTCTCCGCCACGCTGCAGGTCCGCACCGTCGTCGACGACCCAAGCGAGCTGGTCGCGGCGTACGACGGGGAGCAGTACCAGCACCCCGGTCGAACGAAAGCTCGCGCGCAGCTGCTTCGTGCCCGGTTCGGTGCCGTACGAAGCGTAGGCGGCGACAACGGCCGCTGTGCCGTACCTCTGCAGTGCCCGTTGTGCCAGTGCTTCGGCGTCGCGTAGACGGTCGGCCTCGGAGCGGCGGGCACGTGCTGAGCGGATGTCGGCGCGCAGGGAGTTCTTGGCCGAGGCGATCGCGTCCGGTGCGGTCGCGGGGCCCGTGGGATCACCCATGCCCGCATGATCGCACCCGGACGTTAGGGTCGAGGAGTGCGCAGTGTCGAGGACCATCTCCGCAACGTCCTTGACGGTGTCCTGCCGCTCTCGCCGATCGACGTGAACCTGCTCGATGCCCAGAACTGTGTCCTGGCCGAGGATGTGTCGGCGCCCTGGCCCTTGCCGCCGTTCGACAACTCCGCGATGGACGGTTATGCCGTGCGCGTGTCCGACGTAGCCTCGGCGAGCCTGGACAGTCCGGTGACCCTGCGGGTCATCGATGACGTCCCGGCCGGTTTCCGGGCCAGCGTCAACGTCCGGGAGGGCACCGCAATCCGGATCATGACCGGCGCGCCGCTCCCCGAGGGTGCCGAGGCGGTCGTTCCCGTCGAGGGCACCGACGCGGGGATGCCCCAGGTCAAGGTGCACCGACCGGTCGTACGCGGGCAGCACGTGCGTCGGCGCGGCGACGACGTGTCGCTCGGGGAGGTGGTGGCCAAGGCCGGCGCCGTGCTCGGCCCGCGCGAGATCGCGTTGCTCGCAGCCGTCGGCCGTGGTCGCGCGCTCGTGCACCCGAAGCCACGGGTAGTCGTGCTCTCGACCGGCAGTGAGCTCGTCGAGCCCGGAGAACCGTTGCAGCCCGGCCTGATCTCGGACTCCAACGGGGTGTCCATGGCCGCGGCCGCGGTCGAGGCCGGTGCCGTCGCGTACCGCGTCGGGCCGGTCAAGGACGATGCGCCGACGCTGCTGTCCACCCTGGAGGACCAGCTGGTACGGGCCGATCTGATCGTCACGACCGGCGGCGTGAGCGCTGGTGCGTACGACACCGTGAAAGCGGTGCTCTCGCGGCTCGGCAGCGTCGAGTTCACCAAGGTCGCGATGCAGCCGGGGATGCCGCAGGGCCACGGTGTCCTGGGTCCGGACCGCACGCCGATCTTTACGCTACCGGGGAACCCGGTGTCCGCGTATGTGTCTTTCGAGGTGTTCGTACGGCCCGTGATCCGCCGGCTGCTCGGGCACGCCGACATCTACCGGCCGGTCGTGCGGGCGGTCTGCGCCGAGACGTTGACCAGCCCCGCCGGCAAACGTCAGTTCGCCCGGGCGGTGCTGTCGGTCGAGGACGGGCGGTTCGTGGTGCGTGCCGCCGGCGGACAGGGCTCGCACATGCTGGGTGGGCTCTCTCGCGCCAACGCCCTCGTGGTCGTGCCGGAGCAGGTCACCGAGGTCAAGGCCGGTGAGGCCGTCGCGGTGCTGCGGCTGGACGAGCTGTGAACGCGGGTCCGGAGTTCACCCACCTCGACGCGGCCGGCGCCGCGCGCATGGTCGATGTCAGCGGCAAGGCGATCACGGCCCGCACGGCGACGGCCACAGGCCGGGTGCTGGTCAGCGAGCAGGTGGTGGCCCTGCTGCGTGGTGGCGGCGTACCGAAGGGCGACGCTCTTGCCGTTGCTCGGATCGCGGGGATCCAGGCAGCCAAGCGCACCCCCGAGCTGGTGCCGCTGTGCCATCCGATCGCTATCCACGGGGTTGACCTCGGGCTGGAGGTGCAAGACCATCACGTCGCGATCACCGCCACGGTTCGTACCGCGGACCGGACCGGCGTCGAGATGGAGGCGCTCACGTGCGTGACCGTCGCTGCCCTGACGATGATCGACATGGTCAAGTCCGTCGACCCGGCAGCGGTGATCAGCGACGTACGGGTGGAGGAGAAGACCGGTGGTGTCACGGGCCACTGGCGTCGGGACGCCAGCTGATCGGAATCCGTCCATGACGCCGGCCTGGCCCGTCGTCCTCCGGGACGGTCGAGCCGGGCTGCGCCCGCTGCGCCAGCGCGACGCCCGCACTTGGCGCGAGGTACGCTCCCGCAACCTCGAGTGGCTGCGGCCGTGGGAGGCCACGAGCCCGCACCCGCAGCAGGAGCCGGCCCCCACCTTCGCCGGCATGGTGCGCCGGCTGCGTGCCGATGCCCGCCGGGGACGGACACTGCCGTTCGTCATCACGTACGAGGGCCGGCTCGTCGGTCAGCTCACGGTCGGCGGGATCGCGTTGGGCTCTCTGCGTGGTGCGCACATCGGGTACTGGGTGGACCAGAAGGTGGCCGGCCGCGGGGTGACGCCGGCCGTGGTCGCGCTCGCCGTCGACCATTGTTTCTCCGCGCTCGCGCTGCACCGGATCGAGGTCAACGTACGGCCCGAGAACGTCGCGAGCCGGCGGGTCGCGGAGAAGCTCGGGTTGCGTCTGGAGGGGGAGCGGGCGCGGTTCCTGCACATCGACGGCTACTGGCGCGACCACCTCTCGTACGTCGTGACGCCGGAGGAAGTGCCTGAAGGGCTTGCAGTTCGTTGGCGCGGCCAGCGAACTCGGGACCCGTGATCCGACGCGCGTGATTCGCGACACGTCTCGCTCCGGATGCGTGGGATGCCCGGGTCTGCGCACGAACCGACCTACGCTCGCCTCGTGCCTGACGGTCTGCTGTATCTCGTCCTCGTCGTCGTGTGGGCCTTCGTCCTGATCCCGATGTGGCTGCGAAAGCACGACGAGGCGAATGAGAGTCGGTCCGTGGACCGCTTCTCCCGCGCCCTCTCGTCGTTGTCCGGTCGCCGCGACCGCAAGGGCCAGAAGTCGAGCGGCGGGGCGTTCCTACGGGCGCGCTCCGTCGTTATGCCGGGCCGACCGCGCGGTGCCCAGGATCCTCAGGTCACGGTGACCGGTGCTTGCGCACCGGAGCAGACGAAGTCTGCGTCTGCTGCAACGCTGGCTGGTGCGATGACCCAGCAGCGGCCCGAACCGCGCAGGGCACTGGTCGTGGTGGCGGCCGGGCGCCGCCGCCGGGTGCTGCTCGGCCTGCTCGTGGTGACGGTCCTCGTGCTCGCGGCCGGGCTGCTTCACAAGGTCCCCATGTGGACTGCCGTGGCCCCGGCTCTCCTGCTGGTCGCCTTCGTGGTCTCGGCAAGGCGGGCACGGATGCGGACGGAGCTGGTGCAGCGGCGCAAGCTGCAGCGCCAGTCCCTTACCGAGGCGGCGCGAGCCGCACAGACCGGACGTGCGGCGGGTGCCCGCCGCCGGGTGCGAGCCACTGATGCGGTGCCCGCGGCTGCGTCGGGCGTCGGGATCGATCTGCTGGTGACAGCGACGCCCGGTGGGGTGGGCGCTGCGGCCGCCGTGGACGAGCGGGGCTGGAGCGCCGTACCCACGACCCTGCCGACGTACGTGACGGCTCCGGCGGCCACCCGCGTCCCACGCGTCATCGACCGCACCACCCCGGGGGCCTGGTCCGGGGCGGCCATGCTCGAACAGGCTCGCACGACTCGGCAGGAGTCCCGCGAGGATTCCGGGATGCGGGTGGAGTCCTTCGAGATCAGCGTGCCGCGGTCAGCGGTGGATCGTCCGCCGGTTGACCGACCGGCCACGCCGGCGGCTAGCGCGGCGGACCTGGCTGGCGACACGTACTCCGAGCGCTACGTCGACACCAGCGCCGGTGCTGCCGAGCTCGACGCCACCGACGATGAGTCGGCCCTGTCCGCGCTGCTGGACGACCCGCGCACCGGGGTGTCGCCGCAGCGCCGCGCGTACCGCCGGGCTGCCGGCTGACCCAGTGTCACTCGGGGCCGGCTGCGGGTTGGGCCATACTGGCGCCCTTGCTAGTCTGACCATCTCCGCAAGGGGCTGTAGCGCAGCTGGTAGCGCACCTCGTTCGCATCGAGGGGGTCAGGGGTTCGAGTCCCCTCAGCTCCACTCGTCATACCACAACAT
>JBDTDW010000150.1:0-4370 GCA_039922855.1 Candidatus Nanopelagicales bacterium
CTGGCGTCATCGGCCGCCTCATGGGCGATGGACGCTGTCATGACCGGCGACGTGAGCCCTGTCGCGCTGGCGGGTTTCCTGGTGGCTCTGCGAGCCAAGGGGGAGACGGCCGGCGAGGTGGTCGGCCTCGTGGCATCGATGCTGGCGCACGCTCAGCGCGTCACGATCCCTACCGGGCTCGGGCCAGGGGTCGACACGTGCGGCACCGGGGGAGACCGCTCCCATACCGTCAACATCTCCACGATGGCTGCGGTCGTGGCGGCCGGGGCCGGGGTGCTGGTCATCAAGCACGGTAACCGGGCAGCCTCCTCGGCGGCGGGGTCGGCAGACGTGCTGGAGGCGCTGGGAGTGGTCATCGACCTGCCCGCGCCCGGCGTCGAGGAGTGTCTACGCAGAGTCGGGATCGGGTTCTGCTTCGCGCCCAACTTCCACCCCGGGATGCGCCACGCCGCCGTCGCCCGGCGCGAGCTCGGCGTCGGGACCGTCTTCAACGTCCTGGGCCCGCTGGCCAACCCCGGCTCACCGGGCGCGCAGGCCGTGGGGTGCTATGACCGTACGTTGGCCGCGGTGATGGCCCAGGCGCTGCTCACGCGCGGCATCAAGGCCCTCGTGATGCGTGGGGAAGACGGACTGGACGAGCTGTCAACGTCCGCCCCGTCCCGGGTGTGGGACAGCACCGGGGACGTGGTCGTGGAACAGGTGATCGACGCACTGGACCTGGGGATCGCCCGGGTCGAGCCGGACGCGCTGCGTGGCGAGGACGCGGCCCACAACGCGGCCGTCGCGACCGCCGTCCTGTCCGGTGATCGCAGCGGACGGCTGGGCGCGGTGGCCGACGCGGTGCTGCTCAACGCCGCCGCCGCCCTGGTGGCCCACGACGCAGCGGTCGGCGCACCCGTGACCGACTCGCTCGGGGACCGCCTCGTGGGGGGTCTGGGACGGGCTCGGGAGGCGATCGACTCCGGCGCGGCCCGCGACGTCCTGACCCGCTGGGTCCAGGTCGGTGCTCAGGTGTCCGGACGGGGCCGTACCGGCCCTGGGGCCTAGTGTTCGACCATGGTCACCGCCATCGTGTTCATCCACACCCAGGTCGACGCGGTCAACAGCGTGGCCGAGGCGGTCGCAGCCATCGACGGGGTCAGCGAGGTCTACAGCGTGACTGGCGACCTCGACCTCGTCGCGCTGGTGCGTGTGCACTCGCTGGAGGACGTCAGTGGGGTCGTGACCGACGCGATCACGGCCGTACCCGGCATCGTGAACACACAGACCCACGTGGCGTTCCGGACCTACAGCCGTCACGACCTGGAGACCGCGTTCTCGCTCGGTCTGGACTGACCCGGCGGCTCGCGCTAGGCCAGCAGCCGGCGTCGCAGCCCGCCGGCACCGTACGTCGGCAACGACCACGAGCCCTGCCCCGACGGCGCGCCGGTGACGCGGACCAGCCGGGTCCCGGTTGACTCCAGCCAGCGCAGCACCCGGTCGGTCTCGGCGGGCAGGGCCGCCGGGACCGGCCCGGGCGCCGGCTCGACGTGCTCCGCGGTCGCGACGGCCGCCTCGACATGGGGTCGCGGGTCCACCCCCGGCGGGACGACGGTGGCACCGGCCAGCCGGCCATGGCGTACGACGTGCAGCTCCCAGCCGTGCGTGATCGTGGGGCGGGCAGCGACGATCTCGGGCAGCGCGGCCAGGGACGCGAGCTCCTGACCGCGAGCGGCGGCCCGCGCGAACTCCTGCAGCCGGTCGCGCCACAGCGCCGCGTCCTCGAACCGCTCGTCGAGCGCCAATGACCGCAGGCGCTCCCGGATCGTGGCCTCGAGCTCGCGGGCGTCGCGGGTCAGTGCCGTGCGAGCACGGTCGGCGAGCTCGGCGTACGTGGCCACGTCGATGGCGCCCAGGCACGGGGCCGGGCACCGGCCCAGCTCGGCTCGTGGGCAGGAGGGGGCCAGCCGTCCAGGCCGTAGCGGCTGGCTGCAGGTGCGCAGCGGTACCGCGAGCGCCAGCGCGGCCATGGCCGCCTCGGCGGCGGCGCGGGACCCGAACGGGCCCAGGTAGGCGGCGCCGGCCGCGACGTCGTCGCGCACCTGCCGCACCACCGACAGGCGCGGGAACGCCTCGATCGTGAGCTTGACCCACTGGGCCCGCTCCGGGTGACGAGAGCGGCGGTTGTAGCGCGGCTTGTGCTCAGCGATCAGCCGGAGCTCGCGGACCTCGGCCTCGAGCTCGCTCGCGCACGACACCGGGGTCACAGACTCGGCCAGCGCGACCATCTGTGCCATCCGCGTGCGTCGCTCGCTGGTGGTGAAGTAGCTGCGTACGCGACTGCGGATCCGGCCGGACTTGCCGACGTAGAGAACCCGCCCGGCACCGTCGCGGAACAGATAAACGCCAGGGCCGTCCGGCAGACCGTCGGCCAGGTGCCGCTTGCGACGTTGAGCCGGGCTTACGCGTGCGGAGTAGGTAGCGAGCTCCTCGACGGTGTGCACGCCCAGCGGGCCGACCCGGCCGATGAGGGCGTGCAGCACGTCGACGGTGGCACGCGCGTCGGCGAGCGCGCGGTGGTTCGGCTCGGTGTCGGCCCGGAAGTGCCGGGCCAGGGTCGACAGCTTGCAGTCGGGCACCTCGTCGCGAGACACCAGTGCGCGAGCCAGGCGCACGGTGTCGACCACCATCGGTCCCGGCCACGGCCGCCCGGTGAGGGCACAGGCGCCCGTGAGGAAACCGACGTCGTACGGAGCGTTGTGCGCGACCAGGACCGCGCCGGCAGCGAACTCCAGGAACGCCGGCAGCACCACCCCCAGTGGTGGCGCGTCGGCGAGCAGTGAGTCCGTGATGCCGGTCAGCACCGCCACGAACGCCGGCACCGGAACGCCCGGGTTGACCAGGCTGGCGAACTCCGCCAGGACCTCTCCGCCGCGGACCTTGACGGCCCCGATCTCGGTGATGCCGGCGTCGGCGGGGGCGCCACCGGTGGTCTCGAGATCCACGACGACGAACGTGACCTCGCGCAGGGGGGTACCGAGGTCCGCGAAGCTGGTCTGCACCGCCGGCCCGAGGGTGCTCGCGAGGCAGGGCTGCGATGTCGGCACGTTCGGACCGTACGGCGCACCTCGGACAGGGCGCGTCAGGCGCGCGGTCGCGCGCCTCGTAAGGTCACGGCTGCTGTCGGAGCTACCGATAGCTCGACCGCACCAGCGGGAGGCCACGTGCCCGTCGAGCTGCCCGATGCAGCGCACCGCTGGCGGTGCGCGCAGTGCGGGAACCTGACCCGGTTCGACGTGACCAGCATGCGCCGGGTCAAGGAGTACTGGCACCTGGACCTGTCCGGAGACCTGGTCGTGCCCGAGGTGGTGTCGCAGACCGAGGTCCTCAGCGAGTCGATCGAAAAGGTGGCCTGCCGCTGGTGCGGGGCGGAGGACGCCGTGCAGAAGGTGCCACGACCGGCCGGCGGTGACCCGAGCACCGGTCCGGACGCGGATCCGCCGGCCTGAGCGGGTCCGATCCGAGGTCGCAGCGCCACGGCTGTCGGACCCCGTCCCTAGCGTCGTTCGTGCCCGGCCCCGGTTGGGGGCCGCCGCTCGCCGGAGGCGACGATGCTGATCGACTGTGACGACTGCTCTGCCCGTGACGTGCACTGTGGTGACTGCGTGGTGGCGGCACTGCTGGCCTCACCCGGGCTCGAGGTCCGCCACCTCGAGGCGCCAGAGCGAGCGGCGCTGGCAGTGCTGGCGGACTCCGGGCTGGTGGCCCCGCTGCGACTGGTCAGTGACCGGGAACCGGACGCGCGGCCGGCATGAGCGTGACCGGTCGTCGTACTCGACAGGCCGGTCCGCTCCGGCGAGCTCGGCAGGTCTCACCCGCCAGGGTCACGAACGCTGGTATGGTCTCGCCTCGGGTGCCCGACCACAGCCACCAGCCCGGCGGCGACGAGCACCCCCGTCGAGTCTGGTCCCGTGATCGCCCTGTCGGGCGCGAGCGGCACCGGAGCCGGGGACCCACCCTCCCCGGGGCGAATCGGGCACCCGTTCGCGGGTGACCGTAGGGCGACTTCCCGTCCGAGCCCGTCAGCTCACCCGGTAGGCGGTCGGAAGAAGGAGGCCGCCCGCGTGGCGACCCAGCAGCGCCTTGCCCGCTCCGTGCGGGTGTTCGCCCCTCTCGTCGCTGCGGCGACCATCTGCGCCGGCCTCGTGGCCATCAGCCCGAGTGCGACAGCAGACCCCAAACCCACCATCGCCCAGGTCGAGGCGCAGCTCACGGCGCTGCAGAACGACGCTACCAACGCTGCCGAAGAGGTCAACGGGGCGCAGCTGCAGCTCGCGGCGATCAATGTGAAGGTCGCAGCCCTGAAGGTGCAGCTCGCGGCGGCCCAGGCC
>JBDTDW010000151.1:0-7466 GCA_039922855.1 Candidatus Nanopelagicales bacterium
CTGGTCGCTCATCAGGTTCCTGCATGTCATGGGCGCGATGGTGTGGGTCGGTGGACAGCTGACGATCACCGCGATGCTGCTGCCCGTCGTACGGCGCAGCCTCGAAGTCGCCGATCGCACCACCGTCCTCACCGCAGTGGGAAAGCGGTTCGGGATGTTCACGATTCTCGTATTCCTGCCGCTGCAGATCGTGACCGGTGTACTGCTCGCGTGGAACAAGGGTGTCACGATCCCGTCCCTTGCAGAGCCGGGATACGGCCGCACTCTGGCAGCGAAGCTCGTCGCATTCGTCCTCGTCATGATCGCGGCGGCGGCCCACGGCTGGGCCAGGAACACTGACCGGGCGCTGCTGGCCCGTGCCCTGGCCATCGCTTCGCTGATCGGGTCCCTCGTGATCGTGCTGCTGGCGACTGCCCTGCCGACGTCCTGACCTGTTCGAGGTCAGGTGAGAATCTCGATGGTCCGCAACGAGGGATCGCTGCAGTAGGCCACGCGTCCGGTGCGACCGGCCTGTGTGATGTCCTCGACGATCTGTGCTGTCACGCGTTCTCCCGGACCGAGCAGGGGAACTCCTGGTGGGTAGGGGCAGAACTGCTCAGCACTTACCTCTCCGATCGCCGCCGGGAGCGGTACGCGACGACGCGCGGCGAAGAACGCTACCCGCGGGCTCACGACGACCTCGGGGACGACCTGCCACAGGGCTGCGGGGGCGGGCGAACGGGCTGGGCTCCGCCGCGCCTCGATGAGGTCTACGAGCATGTCGGCCACCTCGCGGCAGAAGTCAGGTTCGTCGAGCATCGACATTGTCACCACGATGCTGTCCGTGTCGGCCGTCTCGACACCGTTGCCCTGCTGCCACAACGTTTCAGCCAGCTCAGAACCGTTGACCCCGGTACGAGGCAGCCACAGCGTCAGCTTCAACGGATCGCAGGGTTGCCCCAGCTCGAGCTCGTCGACGACGACCAGGCCGGGGACCCTTCGCAGCCGTGCGCGCATCTGCGTGACGCTTGCGATGGCGCGTTCCAACGCGACCGGTCCGTGGGCTTCCATGACGGCGCGGGTCGCATCGATCGAGGCCAACAAGGTGGCGGACGGCGAGGTCGTCGCCGTCAGGTCGACAGCCCGGTCCAGCCGTTCCGCGCTGACTCGGGGACCTCGTACCGAGGTCACCGCCGTCTGGGAGTAGCCCATCAGCGCCTTGTGGACGCTCGTGGTGACAATGTCGGCGCCCAGCTCCACGGCCCCCCGACCCGGCATGAAGCCCAGGTGTGCACCCCAGGCCTGGTCGACGATGAGCACCCGATCCTCGGCGTGCGCGCGGCCCGCGAGAGCGGCGACGTCGGCGATGGTCCCGACGTACGACGGTGTCGTCGCGAAAACGGCCGTGATTCCCGGCGGGAGACCGTCCAGTGAGGCTGGTCCGAGCCCGAGCGGCAGGCCGAGGTCAGGGTGGATCCGCGGGTAGACCCAGACCGGCATCGCGCCGCTGAGCACCAGCCCGGCGAGGGCACTGCGGTGCGAGGTCCGGTCCACTGCGATGTGGACATCGGGGCCGCCGATCACCGTGAACGAGGCGATGTTGCCCTGCGAGGACCCACCGACCAGGAACCGGGAGTGGTCGGCCCCGACGCTCGCGGACCACAGCGCCTCGGCGCGCTGCAGGACCTTGCTGCGCAGGTAGTTGTCGTCCGCGCCACCTTGCAGGGAGATGTCGTCACGGACCAGTGCCGCCAGATGCGGGGAGTCCAGCGCGGGGTCAGGCCGGGAGTAGCGGTACTTGTGGCCCGGGACCTGCAACGGACGCATCCGCTTCTCGCGGGCGGACTCCCAGGCCTCGACCAGCGGCTGCTCAGCCATCGCCTACCCCGTCCTGGCTCACCGCGTCGCCTGCCGCACCCGGGAGCCGAATGTACCTGTCTCGCACGCTCGCGCCACACCACGCTCCCGAGCAACCGCCGAACCGCTGAACCGCCGGCTGCGCTGGAGTGCGTAGACTTCCCGTCGCCCCGACCCGCGAGGGTCGAAGCGGTACGCGCAGCAACCTGAGCTGCGCCGCGCGTCCCGCCCCCGTAGCTCAGGGGATAGAGCGATGGTTTCCTAAACCACAGGCCGCAGGTTCGATTCCTGCCGGGGGCACCGCAGCGGACCCGATTGGTTCGAGTACCTGCTCGAAACGTCGCTTTCTCCGCGGATGAACGACGTTTCGTGCAGGTATTCGCGAGCGGGGGCTACTCCGGGGCTGAGGGACGCGCGCCCAACAGCATGGAGGCCCACACGCTGCCGTCCACGACCCGGAAGCGACGCCCGGTGACAGCACTGGGAACGATGCGTACGAAGGTGGCCTTGGCTGAACCGTGCCAAGGGGAGAGCGGGAGATCGGCCGTGCTCACCAGGTCGTCAGTGCCTCGGACCACGCTCGCGTCACCCTTGACGACAACACTCCACACGTCATGGGTCGCCTCGTCGTACCCATCGGTCTCGAACGCGACCGCCGACGTGGCGTCGGCGAGGGCTAGCTTGGTTCCCGCCCCCGTCCGGAACACCAGCGTCCCGTGGTCGACCACGAAGTTGACCGGGAACAGCTCGGGTCCATTCGGCCCACAGAGGGCGAGCCGCCCTACCTCGGTGGAACGCAGCAACTTCCAGCAATCGCTGTCCGAAAGGGTCGCCGCGACATCGGGAGTGTCCATACCCCCAGTGTCTGAATCTCTACGCTGTCAGGTAGGGGCCAAAGACCCTGGCCGCGCCGAAAACGCCTCAGGCGAGCGTCTTCGCCTTTGCAGCCTGGAACTCCGCCTCGCTGAGCACGCCCTTGTCCCGCAGGTCAGCAAGCCGGGCGAGCTCTTCGGCCGGACTGGTACCCGTTCCGGCGACATGTTGGATGTACGCCCGGGCCGCCTCGTTCTGCTGCTGGACCTGCGCCGCCGCGTGCTCGTGCATCTTGCCGCCACGCGCGATCAGGTACACGAACACCCCGAGGTACGGCAGGATCACGACGAAGATCACCCAGATTGCCTTGGCGGCACCGCCCATGTCAGGGCTGCGAAAGATGTCCGCAAAGACGGTGATCAGCAGCCAGATCCAGATGATGAACAGGAAGAACCACAACATGTCCCAGAGGATCTGACCGGTGCCGAAGTCGGCGGCGAGCAGGTTCATGACTAACCCTTCATTATCGAGCAGGTTCGCTGCCTCGATGCCCATCCCGCTGACGCAGCGGTTGTGATCATTGTGTCATGCCCGGCGACATGTGGCCTGTCACCGCTCGAGACCAAGGCGTAGCGCTTCCGGCTCGCTCAGGTTCCGCCGAGGTGACCTCGGTCGTGACCGAGCTCGCGTTCCTGGAGTATGTGATCGGCCGGAGAGCTGTTTCGTCACCGACGCAGCAGCTCGCTGGCGGTCATGGCAGCGCGGCGGCGGTACGGCACCCGGACCCGCCCAGCGAGCACGTCGTACCCGGCAGCCTCGACCTCGGTGAGGATGGCGCCGTACACCGATGTGGCGAGGCGGATGCAGCGCCGGGACCGCGGCGGGAGCGATGCGAGCCCGACACGCGCTGCCAGGTAGTGCTGGCGCGCCCGGCTCACCTCGAACGCGACCAGGTCCCGTACGCCGGCACCCGCGATCTCGCGCACCAGGTCCGCCCGATGCACCCCGAACTGCTCCAGGTCCGCGCCCGGCAGGTAGATCCGGCCCCGCACCGCGTCCTCGCGCACGTCCCGGATGAAGTTCGTGAGCTGGAACGCCAGACCTAGCTGACGAGCCGGCTCGCGGGCGTCGGCGAGGGTCTGGGGGATCATGGCCGCCGGCAGCTCGTCGGCGAGCAGGATCGGCAGCATCATCGTGCCGATCACCGCCGCGGAGCCTTCCATGTAGGTCAGCAGGGCGTCGTAGTCGGCGTACTCGGTGACGGTCAGGTCCATCGTCATGCTGGTCAGGAACGACTCGAAGTCGGCGTGATCCAGGTCGAACACCGCGATCGTGTGCCGAACCGCCTGTAGCACCGGGTCCTCAGGCGACGCCCCGCCGGGAAGCCCGGACCGGAACCGCTCGCCCCACTCCTGCAGGCGCCGGCAGCGCTCCTGGACGTCGGGGTCGTACGACCTGTCCGGCTCGAGCGAGTCAACGATGTCGTCCGTGCACCGCGTGAAGGCGTACAGCGCATGGACGTGTCGACGTTTCCAGCCCGGCAGCAGCCGGGTCGCAAGGAAATAGCTGCGGCCATGCTCCTGGTGCACGTCGCGGCAGACGCGGTACGCGTCGGCCAACGACATGACGCGGTACGCGTCGGCCAACGACATCGCGCGCTGCTCCTCGACATGGCGCGGCTCGCCACCGTCGACGACCGGACCGCACAGTCAGACCATACGATGCTGTCTCCGGTACGGCTCAACGGTGGTCAGGAGGATCCGTGCGCACCGTCACAGGGCCCACCGACCACGTTGTCGTTGTGGGGGCTGGACTCGGCGGGCTCGCGTGCGCGATCCGGCTCGCCGCCACCGGTCGCGAGGTGACGGTGCTGGAACGCGAGGGGCACCCCGGTGGACGAGCCGGCGTGCTCATAGACGGCGGGTTCACCTTCGACACAGGCCCGACCGTGCTCACCATGCCCGAGCTGATCGACGACACCATGCACACCGTCGGGGAGCGGCTCAGCGACTGGCTCGAGCTCACCCGACTGGACCCGGCTTACCGTGCCCACTTCCCGGACGGCTCGACCCTCGACGTGCGGGCCGAGAGCGCGGACACCGCAGCGGAGATCTCACGGGTCTGCGGGCCACGCGAAGCGGACGGCTACCTACGCTTCGTCGATCACGTCACGTCCTTGTACGAGACCGAGTGGTCCTCGTTCATCGACCGCAACCTCGACTCGCCGGTGGACCTGTTCGGCGCCGACCTGCTGCGGTTGGTTGCTGCCGGTGGCTTCGGCGCCCTGGAATCGAAGGTGTCGGAGTACTTCGCAGACCCCCGGACCCGCCGCATCTTCTCGTTCCAGTCGTTGTACGCCGGACTGGCACCGCACCGGGCCCGGGCGCTGTACGCGATCATCTCGTACCTGGACACCGTGGCCGGCGTCTACTTCCCCAAGGGCGGGATGCACGCGGTGCCCACCGCCCTGGCGGCCATCGCGGTCAAGCACGGCGTCCAGATCCACTACGGCCGTAACGTGAGTCGCGTTGAGGTGGTCGCCGGCCGGGCTCGCGCGGTGCACCTGGCGGACGGTGAGCGGATCGAGACCGACGTCGTCGTGCTCAACCCGGACCTACCGGTCGCGTACCGCGACCTGCTGGACCGGCCAGTGCGGCGCCGGCTGCGCTTCTCCCCCTCGTGCGTCGTGATCCACCTCGGTTCGACCCAGCGGTACGACCGCATCGCCCACCACAACATCCACTTCGGACGTGCGTGGCGCGGCACGTTCGAGGAGATCATCGACAGAGGGTGCACGATGAGCGACCCCTCGTTGCTCGTCACGAACCCGAGCCGTACTGATCCTGACCTCGCTCCCGCAGGACACGAGACGTACTACGTGCTCGCTCCGGCGCCGAACCTGTCCGCCGGGACTTCGTCCGGAGGCATCGACTGGTCGCGGAGGGGTCCGGCCTACGCCGATGAGGTGCTGAAGGTTCTTGAGGATCGCGGCTACCGCGGCCTGCGCGATTCCGTCACCGTCCGCCACGTCGTGACACCGCAGGACTGGGCCGACGCCGGTATGGCCGATGGCACCCCGTTCGCGGCAGCGCACACGTTCAGCCAGACCGGACCGTTCCGTCCCGGAAACCTGGCCCCCGGATTGGACAATGTCGTGTTCGTAGGGTCCGGGACCCAGCCCGGGGTCGGCGTCCCGATGGTGCTGGTCTCTGCTCGCCTCGCGGCCGAGCGGATCACGGGGGCCCCGGGGCGCAGCAGCTGAGGCCGCCCGAGGGCCGGGAAGCTGAGGGGCGATGCACCGCGGGAGCCTTACAAGAGGACGCCGTCCCTCGGCAGCGTCGCGGTGCGACGCCGGGCCGAGGACAGCCCCTGCAGCACGAGTCCCAGCAGTACCAGGCCCAGTCCCAGCCACGCCCGGCCGTTGAGGGTCTCCCCCAGCACGACGACACCAAGGGTGGTGGCGGTGAGCGGGTCGGTGAGCGTCAGCGTCGTGGCAGGTCCAGGGGACAACCGCTTCAGGCCATGGGTGAACAACAGGTTGGCCACCGCCATCGTGCCGACCCCCAGGTACAAGGCGAGCAGGATGCCACCGCCCGTGGTCAGCCAGGTCAACGACGTGATGAACAGCCACGGGGCCAGCAGGATCCCACCGAGCAGGAACGCCGCGGTCAGCAGGTCGAGGATCGGAACCCCGTCATCGAGCAGCTTCTTGGCACAGATGTTGTACGTCGCCGCCGCGAGCCCGGCCATCAGCGCTAGCGCCACCCCGGCCGGCCGGCCGACCTCGAGGCCGTCGGCGGACAGCAGGACCAGGCCCACCAGGCACAGTGCCGTCGCGCCGGCCCACGCCCGGCTGGGGCGTTGGCCCAGTACCGCCCACGCCAGCAGGCCGGCCAGCACCGGAGAGCTGCCCACCGTCACCAGGGTGCCCAGGGCTACCCCGGTCAGTTGCACGCTGGCGAAGAAGCCCACCTGGTAGAGGGCGGCGCAGGCACCGGTCAGCACCCCGGCCGGGGTGCGCCACAGCCGCAACGCCGCGACCGGGGACCTGCCCTGGACCATCACGACGAGCAGCATCGTGAGGCCACCGACGACCAGGCGCGCAGACCCGACCCCCATCGATGTGGTCCCGCTAGGGTCCAGCGCCCGGGCCGTCCCGGCCGTGCCGAACAGGATCCCGCCGAGGACCACCGCCGCGACGGCCCACCCGCCCGCGCCCGCGGCATGAGCGGCCGGGCGCACGAGGGGCCTGCGGGACAACGATGCCGGAGCCACGTCCGCAATGTTATGCCGACATGATCGCAAGGTGTTGCCCATTGATTGTCAGAACAGTAACCCCAGAACATACTTCTGCTGTGGACGCCTTGGATCACGCAATAGTCGACGAGTTGAGACGTGACGGCCGGCTCACCAACACCGAGCTGGCCGACCGGGTCGGACTGACCCCGTCGCCGTGCCTACGGCGGGTCCGGCGCCTCGAGGAGGACGGGGTCATCACCGGCTACTACGCCCGGATCGACCCGACAGCCGCCGGCCGCGGCTTCGAGGTGATCGTCGGAGCCACGCTGGCCACTCACGGCGGCGGCGCCACCTCGGCCTTCGAGTCGCACGTCGCCGAGTTCGCCGAGGTCATCGAGCTGCGCCGGATGTTCGGGCGCCCGGACTACTTCTTGCGAATCGCGGTCGCCGACGTGGCGACGTACGAGGCATTCCTGACCAGCAAGCTGATGGCGGCCCCCGGGCTGGCCACGTTCGACTCCCACCTCACGATGAAGACGGCCAAGTCGCACGGGTGAGGCGAGCCGGACTGCCGATGG
>JBDTDW010000152.1:0-5747 GCA_039922855.1 Candidatus Nanopelagicales bacterium
GCCGTGTTCTACGAGGTGCTGATCCGTTCGTTCCAGGACTCCTCCGACGACGGGGTCGGCGACCTCCGAGGCTTGACCTCTCGGCTCGACTACCTGCAGTGGCTCGGCGTCGACTGCATCTGGCTGCCACCGTTCTTCCCCTCCCCGCTGCGTGACGGTGGCTACGACGTCGCGGACTACACCGACGTGGCGCCGGACATCGGCTCGCTCGTCGACTTCCGGGCGCTGCTCGAGGCCGTGCACGCCCGGGACATGCGGATCATCATCGACTTCGTGATGAACCACACGTCCGACCAGCACAAGTGGTTCCAGCAGTCGCGCGCCGACCCCGACGGGCCATACGGGGACTTCTACGTGTGGTCCGACACCAACGACCGATACTCCGATGCGCGCATCATCTTCGTCGATACTGAAGCGTCCAACTGGACGTGGGACCCGGTGCGGCAGGCGTACTTCTGGCACCGCTTCTACAGCCACCAGCCCGACCTCAACTTCGACAACCCCGCTGTCCGGGCCGCGGTGCTCGACGCCCTCACGTTCTGGCTCGAGCTCGGCGTTGACGGGTTCCGTCTCGATGCCGTGCCTTACCTTTTCGAACGCGAGGGCACCAACGGGGAGAACCTGCCCGAGACGCACGAGTTCCTACGAGAAGTCCGCCGCCACGTTGACGAGAGGTTCCCCGGCAGGGTGCTGCTCGCCGAGGCCAACCAGTGGCCCGCCGACGTCGTCGACTACTTCGGTGACGCCTCGGTCGGCGGAGACGAGTGCCACATGTGCTTCCACTTCCCGGTGATGCCCCGCATCTTCATGGGAGTCAGGCGCGAGTCCCGCTACCCGATCTCGGAGATCTTGGAGAGCACCCCGCTGATCCCTCCGAACTGCCAGTGGGGCATCTTCCTGCGAAACCACGACGAGCTCACGCTGGAGATGGTGACCGACGAGGATCGCGACTACATGTGGCTCGAGTACGCGACCGACCCCCGGATGAAAGCCAACATCGGGATCCGGCGCCGCCTGGCTCCCCTGCTGGACAACGACATCAACCGCATCGAGCTGTTCACCGCTCTGCTGTTGAGCCTGCCGGGATCCCCCGTCCTCTACTACGGCGACGAGATCGGCATGGGGGACAACATCTGGCTCGGCGACCGTGACGGCGTACGCACCCCGATGCAGTGGACCCCGGACCGCAACGCCGGCTTCTCCCGAGCCACGCCGGGACGGCTGACGTTGCCTGTCATCATGGATCCGGTCTTCGGCTACCAGGCGGTGAACGTCGAGGCGCAGTCCGCTGACACTTCGTCCCTGCTGCACTGGACCCGCCGGATGATCCATATCCGCAAGCAGCACGCAGCCTTTGGTTACGGCGACTTCCACGACCTCGGGGGGTCCAACCCGAGCGTCTTCTCCTTCCTGCGCGAGTTCGACGGAGATGTGGTGATGTGCGTGAACAACCTGTCCCGCTTCCCGCAACCGGTCGAGCTCGATCTGCACGGTTTCGAGGGTGTCAACCCAATCGAGACCCTGGGTGGAACCGAATTCCCCTCCATCGGGCAGCTGCCCTACCTGCTGACGCTTTCCGGGCACGGCTTCTACTGGTTCCGGCTCAACCGCAGCGAAGAGAAAGGGGTCGGTTGATGAACGGAGTCGATCAGGCGCAGCTGACGGACTATCTGGTCCGGCAGCGCTGGTTCACAGGCCGAGCCAGCAACTCTGTCACCGCGGTCCGTGCCCTCGACTGGTTACGTCGACCCGACGACGGCATTGGCGTACGTATCGAGCTCGTGACTGTCTCCGGCGGACCCCGCGACCAGATCTACAACGTGCCGTTGGTGTATCGGCGTACGCCGGGTCCACAGCTCGAGCACGCTCTGGTCGGTGTCGCGCCCATGCCCGAGGGCGAATGGCTGGTGTACGACGCCCTGCACGACCCCGAGGCCGTCCGCGTGCTGATCGCTGGGTTCCGAAGCGCAGATGTGACGACCGGAGAGGTCTCGTATGCCGTCGCACGGGAACCGGGTATCACGGACGAGTCGACCACCGTGATGCTGTCGGCAGAGCAGAGCAACACCTCGATCATCATCGACGACCGGATGATGCTGAAGTTCTTCCGCCGCGTCGCGCCCGGGCGCAACCCGGACATCGAGGTTCTCGGCGCACTCTGCGCGGACTATGGCGACTCGGTCGCGACGCTCCTGGGCTGGATGAGCAGCGTGCCGCTGGACGACCTGGCGCCGTGCGACCTGGCGATCCTGCAGAACTTCTGGCGCACCGCGACCGACGGGTGGGAGTCGGCCCGTATCAGCGTCCGGGACTTCCTTGCCGAGCCCGAGCTGGGCCCCGACGAGGCCGGCGGCGACTTCGCCGGCGAGGCGGAGCGGCTGGGCGTCGCGACGGCGCGGGTCCATTCGGGCATGGCCGAGCTGCTTACGACCGACACGTGGGGCCCCCCGGATCTCGCTCGCCTGGCCGGCCGGCTCCGCGCACGCCTGTCCAGCGCGATCGAGCTGGTGCCCCAGCTCGCGCCGCACCGAGAGCTGGTCGAGGCCGCCTACGACCGTCTCGCCGCCCTGCGTGGGCCGGTTCCGGTGCAACGCGTGCACGGCGACCTGCATCTCGGGCAGACTCTCCGCACGAGCGCCGGGTGGAAGATCATCGACTTCGAAGGGGAACCGGCTAAACCACTGTCGGAGCGGATCGGCCTGGACTCCCCCTGGCGCGATGTCGCCGGGATGCTCCGGTCCTTCGACTACGTCGCGTCGTCCGTTCTGTTCCAGGTCGAAGTGCCCGACGGCGAGACTCGCGCGCAAGAGTGGGTCCTGCACAATCGGGCGGCCTATCTTCGCGGTTACGGGCAAGTGGCTCATGGAGAGAGCGCGCAACTGCTGCAGGCGTATGAGTTCGACAAGGCGGTGTACGAGGTCGCCTACGAGGCACAGCACCGACCGACCTGGCTTGACGTGCCACTTCGGGCCTTCACGCGCTGACCGCGTACCGCCGGTCAGTCCTCTGGGCCACCGGAGCGTGCCGCAGCCGTGACGTCGGGTCGCTGGCCCGTTGTGCTGCGTGCCCGCCGACCCGAGTGGGCGAGGAAGCCTTCTGCCCGTAAGTAGGCCACCATCACACGGGCGAAGTCGCGGGTCGTCGGATAGAGGACGAACCGCGGCTCCCAGACCGGGCGGAACTTGGAGTTGAAGCGATACAGCGACTCGATCTGGGCCCACCGCGACGCGAAGAGCAAGATGGCGCGCCAGGCCCGCGACGGAACTGCCGCACCGATGCGCTCGCCACGCTCGATCGAGCTGCGAAAGACCGCGAAGTTCAGTGACACCCGCACGATGCCCATGTCCTGGGCATCCTCGAGGACCGTCACGATGAGCAGCTCGTTGATCCCGGGGTCCGCGTCCCGAGACCGCCGCATGAGATCGAGCGAGAGTCCGTCGCTCCCCCACGGAACGAAGTGCAGAAAGCCTTGCAGCACGTCGTCCTGGTACGCGGTCACGACCATGCAGTCACCGTCGTCGTCGAATCCCATCCGCCCAAGGGCCATCGAGTAACCGCGCTCGGCTCCACCCTCCCGCCACTGCTCGGCGCAGCGATTGAGCAGCTGACGCTCCTGCGCGGGCAGCTCACGGGCCCGGCGGATCTGCACCTTGACACCTGCCCGCCTGGTCCGGTTGACCATCTGGCGTACGTTGCGCATCGCGCGACCGTCCAGTGAGAAGTCGTCGACATCGACGATCGCCTCGTCGCCGATCTCCAGCGCCTCCAGTCCAGCCTCCCGGCGCCACACCCGGGCCGCCCGCTCGCTGCATCCCACGACGGCGGGGGCCCAGGCATGCGCCCGGGCCACTGCCACGAACTGCGCGATCGCACCTGGCCAGGCATCCGGCACGCCGAGCGGATCGCCACTGGCGAGCATGACACCACTCACGACCCGGTACGCGATGCAGGACTTGCCGCTGCCAGACCAGATGACGCTCTTGTCGTGACGCAACGCGAAGTAGCTCAACGAGTCACCACTGCCGGCGTCACGCAGCAGCAGGCGCATCCTGGCCTGGTCGTCAGCCGTGAGCCGGGGAAGCGGTCGAGGAGATCGCAACAGCAGGTATAGAAGAACCGCAGCAATGGCCAGGCCGATACCGAGCAGCGCGAAGTAGACGAGGTCGTCGTCACGACCATCTCCAGCGTCGAGGGTCGTCTCGATCCCGAGGAATCCCCACCAGGTGTCCGCCAGCTTGGTCCCGAACGGCAGCGAGGCGAACACGGCGCGGGCTCGGGTCTGGATCACCAGGTAGCCGACTGCGGTCCCGACGACGAACATGACAACGAAGACCCCGAAAACGCGCCAGGGGGTCCGCGGGTCGGCGACCGCGTAGAACTCCGCGTGGAAGATGAGCAGCCAGACCAGCAGCACGAGACTGATCACCACAAGTCCGACGACGCGGACTTGCAACTGGTCGTGGACCAGAACCCGGAATGCGATGGACAAGCTCAGCAACGCGACAGCCACGGTCCAGGCCCGCCGCTTGCGCCTGGCCAACCCGTCGGACAGGAACAGCAGGAGCACGCCCAAGATCGCTGTCGCGACGACCTCGGCGTTGGACAGCACTCCCGGCAGCACGTCCAGCACACGACTCAGTCGCTGGTGCCAATACGGCGATACGACCGCGGAGACGTTCACCAACCCCAGGACCAGGCACAGTGCAGAGGCGGTACGAGGGACCCAGGCCCGCTCCCATGTGACGTCGGCGGGCGGTGTCCGTGTTCGCCCCGGGCGTGGCGCGTCCCGAGGGCGTGACCCCGCGGCAGGCTGCGGCTGTCGATCAGCCATGCTGGGGGCCCTGCAAAATGGCGGAGAGCCACTGGATGCACTCCGGGAGCTGCGCGTTCCACACCCGGACATTGTGACCCCCGCTGGGCAGGATATGCACCGTCACACGCGTCGGCAGCGTGGCGTTCGAGGCCATGAACCTGGCGTCTGCGGCGGTCGAACCGTCCTGCGCGGATGCCGTGAGGAAGAGTTCGACGTCGGGCGAGGGCCGTTGCGCGATCAGCCAGCCTGGGCTGTTCTCGCGCTTCAGCGTGGGCAGGCTCGCGAACATGGCGGAGGAGGCCTGCGCATACCCGGACATGCTGACGGCGGCATGGAAACGCTCGGGGTACTGCAAGGCCAACTTCTCCGCGCAGAAGCCGCCGGTCGAGTACCCCATCGCGCCCCACGCCAACGGGTCGGACCTGACCCGGAACCGGCTGATCAGCATCTGGGGGACGTCATGGGCCAGGAACGTGGCGACCTTGGGCCCACCGGGGAAGTCGGTGCACTCGGTGTCCACCGGAGCAGCGACGTTGATCGTCGGCACCACCAGCACGAAGGGGTGGGCCCCACGAACGATTGCCGCACGCATCGCATCCGCTATGTGCAAGGCATGTAGCCACGACGAAGGAGAACCCGGGAAGCCGGAGAAGAGCTCGATCACCGGGAACCGCGTCTTTGCATACTTGGGGTCCTGGTACTGCGGTGGCAGCCACACGTACACGTTCGCCGTGACAGCGGACTGGCTGCCCGCGACGCTGGCGACCAGAAGACTGCCGTCGCTGTTGAGCGACTGGAACCCGTTGCCACCTCCGACGCCGGACGACGCCGACCGCGGGTCCGCGGCTGAGCCTGACGAGATGATCCCTGTGGCACCCGCCACATCCGAACTTCCGACTCCCAGCAGGTCGTGCCACGACACGTAGAACGCGTA
>JBDTDW010000153.1:0-5188 GCA_039922855.1 Candidatus Nanopelagicales bacterium
GCGTCGCCCCGGCGCTGCGACCCATGAGCTCGCGCGCGCCGTAGGGCTGAGCCGCTCCGGCGCAGTGCGTGCGCTCGACCGCCTCGAGGCGTCCGGACTTGTGCTGCGGCGAGATGCCCCTGACCACCGCAGCTCGCTTGTCTGGCTCACCCAGGCCGGAGCCGAAGCGGCGCAACGGGTTCTTCGCGCCCGGCAGCGGATAGTAAGCGACGTGCTCGCGTGTCTGCCCCCGTCCGAACGGCCCGCGCTGCTGCGGAACCTGGAACTGCTCGCGACCGAGCTCTCCGCGCGTGGCGCCCCGGCCCTCTGCCGGCTGTGCGCCGACGACGGCTGCCGATCCAGCTGCCCGCGCGCGGGTGGGCAGTAGATCCGGCTCAGTGCCCGGTCAGCTTGGACACCAGGGCGCCGCGCCACGATTCCTTGCCGGTACGCGCCTCGACAGAGTCCGCCGACGACATCGCGCGCAGGCCGGCTGTCGTGCCCAGCCAGCGCAGCGGCTCCGGCTCCCACCGGCGGCTGCGGTGCCCGACCCACGGCAGTGTGGTGATGTCGGTGCGCTCACCGCGGATGAGATCGGCCAGCGTACGTCCGGCGAGGTTCGTGCTCGCGACCCCGTCACCTACGTATCCCCCCGCCCAGCCCACGCCGGTGGCGGGGTCGAGCCCGACGGAGGGGAAGAAGTCGCGCGGGACACCGAGCGGGCCGCCCCAGGTGTGCGTGATAGCGCGATCGGCGATGACCGGGAACAAGTCGGTCAGAACACTCCACAGCGTGCTGAACACCTGCGGGTCGCGGTCGAACGCCGGCTCGATCCTGGAGCCGAAATGGTACGGCGCGCCGCGGCCTCCGAACGCGAAGCGGTCATCGACGGTGCGTTGGCCGTAGATCACCAGGGTGCGGTGGTCGGCGAAAGTCTCCGAACGCCGCAGCCCGATCTCGTCCCAGACCTGCTGCGGCAGCGGCTCGGTCGCCAGCATGGAGGAGTACATGGGCGTGATGTCGCGTCGATACCCCGCCAGCTGCGCGGTGTAGGCCTCGGTCGCGCGCACCACGTGCCGGGCACGTACGTCTCCGCGCGTGGTCTTCACCAGCCCCGGCTCGAGCGTTAAGACCCGCGTGCCCTCGTAGATCACCCCGCCGTGGCGTTCTACCGCGAGGGCCAACCCGCGCACCAACCTGCCCGGGTGCAGCGCCGCGCAGTGCGGGGTGTAAGTCGCGCCCATGACGTCGCTGGCTCCGAGCAGGTCACGGGCAGCGCCCGCGCCGAGGAGCTGTTGGTCGCTCTCGTCGAAACCCCAGCTGCGCCAGTGCTCGATCTCGGCCTCTGCCCGTTTGAGCTGCAGCGGGGTGCGGGCCAGCACGATGGTGCCACCCTTGCGGAAGCCGGCGTCTATACCTTCCGCGCCCGCGACCTCTCCGACCTCGTCGACCGTAGAGTGCATGGCGCGTACCAGCTCGACGGCGCCGGCCCGCGAGGATGCCGCCGCGACCTTGTCCAGGCTCGTCGGGAACAGCGCGGAGCACCAGCCACCGTTGCGTCCACTGGCACCGAATCCGGCGGTCTGCGACTCCAGCACCACCACCCGCAGGCTCGGGTCGGCGCGCAGCAGGTAGTACGCGGTCCACAGCCCCGTGAACCCGGCACCGACGATGGCCACGTCAGCTGTGCTGTCTTCATCCAGTCCCGCCCGCTGCGGGCCGGCGAGGTCGTCGGAGAGCTGGTCCCACCACAGGGAGATCCGCCGGTACGGCGAGCGCGGCTGCAGGCCGTCTGGTGCCGACGCGCCGCTCATCGGCGCCATCCCAGCACGTAGTCCGGCAGCGGATCACGGTTGTCCGAGGCAGGGACCGGATCACCGGCGACCTCTCGCAGCGGGACATGGCCGGCCCAGGTGGGACGGAACAGGTCCTCCTCGGCATCTTCCGGGCCACCGGTCGACACCTTGACGCTGACCTCGTCCAGAGCCAGCGCGAGCACGCAGGTGGCGGCCAGCTCCTTACGGGAAGGCGCCCGGATGTCGTCCCAACGGCCGGGCAGCAGGTGGTCAGAGATCGTACGCAGGGCCACGTCCTTGTCCTGACCGGTCAGCTCGACGCAGCGTCCGAGGGCCATGACGCTGCGGTAGTTCATCGAGCTCTCGAACGCCGACCTGGCAAGGACAAGGCCGTCCAGCAGCGTGACGGTGAAGCAGGTGGGGGTCCCGGTCGCCAGGCTTCGGAACAGGCGGCTGCCGCTGGAGCCATGGATCAGGACGCGTTCCCCGTCACGGGCGTATCCCACGGGGACGATGAACGGCTGGCCGTCCTCGAGCACCGCCACGTAGGCGACCAGGCCCGCGTCGAGGATGGCATGCAGGGTGGCCCGGTCCGGGACGGCCTTCTCCGGAAGACGCCGCACCCGGGTCCTGGTGGTCGACCCAGGGGCAGTCATCTCTTGTGCAGTGCGCCGCACCCGGGTCCTGGTGGTGGGCCCGGATGCGGCGGGGGTGTCTTGCGTCATCTAGAGGATGGTCTGCGCTTCAGTGAGCACCGATCGCAGGATCTGCTCGATCTCGTCGAACTCGGTCTGCCCGATGATCAGTGGCGGCGCGAGCTGGATCACGGGGTCGCCGCGGTCGTCGGCACGGCAGTACAGGCCTGCGTCGTACAGCGCCTTGGACAAGAAGCCGCGCAGCAGTCGCTCCGCCTCTTCATCGTTGAAGGTCTCCTTCGTCGCCTTGTCCTTCACCAGCTCGATGCCGTAGAAGTAGCCGGCGCCTCGGACGTCCCCGACCATCGGCAGGTCGAGCAGCTTCTCGAGGGTGCCACGGAAGGCGCCTTCGTTGGCCTGCACGTGCGCGTTGAGGCCCTCGCGCTCGAACACGTCGAGGTTCGCCAGGGCGACTGCGGCCGACACCGGATGACCGCCGAAGGTGTAGCCATGGGCGAAGTAGTCCGTGCCGTGCTTGAACGGCTCGAACAGCCGGTCGCTGGCGATCATCGCGCCGAGAGGTGCGTAGCCGGAGGTGATGCCCTTGGCGCACGTGATGATGTCCGGGGTGATACCGAACCGCTTCGTGGCAAACATGTCACCGATACGACCGAATGCGCAGATGACCTCGTCGGCGACCATGAGAACGTCGTACTCGTCACAGATCTCGCGCACCCGCTCGAGGTATCCGGGTGGCGGCGGGAAGCAGCCCCCGGAGTTCTGGACCGGCTCCAAGAACACGGCCGCCACGGTGTCCGGGCCTTCGAACTCGATGGCTTCCGCGACGCGGTCGGCTGCCCAGCGACCGAACGCGAAGATGTCGTCGCCGTGCTCGGGCGCGCGATAGAAATTGGTGTTGGGCACCTTGTGGGCGCCTGGCACCAGCGGCTCGAAGTACTTCTTGGCATCCGGGATGCCGGTGATGGACAACGCCCCCTGTGGGGTGCCGTGGTACGCGACGTTGCGGCTGATCACCTTGTGCTTCATTGGCTTGCCGGTGAGCTTGAAGTACTGCTTGGCAAGCTTCCAGGCGGACTCGACTGCCTCGCCACCGCCGGTGGTGAAGAACACGCGGTTGAGGTCACCGGGTGTGTAGGTGACAAGTCGTTCGGCCAGCTCGATCGCCTTCGGGTGCGCGTACGACCACAGCGGGAAGTACGCGAGCTCGGACATCTGTCGAGCAGCTGCCTCGGCCAGCTCGGTCCGGCCATGGCCGATCTGGACTGTGAACAGGCCTGCCAGACCGTCGAGATAGCGTCGCCCGTTGGAGTCCCAGAGGTAGGCGCCCTCGCCGCGGACCATGATCGGGACCTGGCCGCCGTCCTCGTAGGTGGAGTGACGGGTGAAGTGCATCCATAGGTTCTCGCGCGCTGCGTTCGACAACGCCTTCGTGTCGTACTCCGTGTCGGTCGTGGTCGTCATCGTGTACCCCAGGTGTAGATCTGCTTACGGAGCTTCAGGTAGACGAAGGTCTCCGTGTTCCGGACTCCGGGCACGGCCCGGACCCGCCGGTTGATCACCTCGAGCAGGTGATCGTCGTCCTCGCAGACGACTTCGGCCAGGATGTCGTACGTGCCGGCGGTCACCACGAGATAGTCGATCTCGGGCATGGCCTCCAGCTTGTCCGCGACGACTTCCACATCGCCGTCCACTCGGACGCCGATCATCGCCGCGCGCGGAAAACCCATCTGCAGGGGGTCGGTCACAGCGACGATCTGCATGACCCCTGACTCGATCAGTCGCTGGACCCGCTGGCGCACCGCCGCCTCGGACAGGCCTACGGCCTTGCCGATCGCGGCGTACGGGCGGCGCCCGTCTTGCTGCAGCTGCTCGATGATGGCCTTGCTGACGTCGTCGAGGCCGAGTGCCGTGCTGCGCTCTCGGTTCACCACGATGCCATCGTCGTCCATTAGACCCGTGGTGCGCAAGTGATTTCGTGGTATCTGCTCGAAATAGCTGCGAAATCGGTGCCAATGTGGGGATGCGTCTATCGAAACCGCCACACTGACCGTAGTCTGGCGAGACGTCGACGATGACGGCCCCGGACTGCCCCGGTGGCCCTGGTCTCGTCCGGAGCGAACGGGAGTCTGGCGTGAGCGACAAGCGAGCGGTGTCCAACTTCATCAACGGGGCGTTGGTGCCGGCGGCTGACGGTCGGACGAGCGACCTGGTGGATCCGAGCACGGGGGAGGTGTTCGGATCGGCGCCGTTGTCCGGCGCCGAGGACGTGGATCGGGCCTATCGGGCGGCTGCAGACGCGTTCGAGGGGTGGCGTGACAGCACGCCCGGAGAACGATCCACGGCGATGTTGAAGATCGCGGACGTGCTGGAGGCACACGCAGAAGAGCTCGTGGCGCTCGAGAGCCAGAACACCGGGAAGCCGCTGGCGGTGGTTGCCTCGGAGGAGATCCCGCCGATGATCGACCAGATCAGGTTCTTCGCCGGGGCGGCCCGAGTGCTGGAAGGCCGGGCGGCGGGGGAGTACATGAAGGGCTTCACCTCCTTCATCCGCCGTGAGCCGGTCGGGGTCGTCGGGCAGGTCACCCCGTGGAACTACCCGATGATGATGGCGGTCTGGAAGTTCGCGCCCGCGATCGCGGCCGGGAACACGGTGGTGCTCAAGCCGAGCGACACGACACCGGTCTCGACGCTGCGGATGGCCGAGCTGATCGGTGAGGTGCTCCCGGCCGGGGTCCTCAACGTGGTGACCGGGGATCG
>JBDTDW010000154.1:0-20391 GCA_039922855.1 Candidatus Nanopelagicales bacterium
CCAGGCCTGGGGCCTGGCGCCGCAGCGACCCGAGGCAGGGGAGACCCCATGACGGCTCTGCAGGAACACGACTCCAAGGCCGCGCCGTCCGTCCCCGACGCACTGCAGGCCGCTCGCAGCCTCGTACCGCAGCTGGCCGCCCACGCCGCGGAGCATGACCGCGACGGCAGCCTGCCGCTGGAAGACCTCGCGGCCCTGCGGACCGCGGGCCTGCTCGGGCTCATGGTGCCGACGCGCCTGGGCGGATCCGGTGCCGGCTTCGCCGACTACGCACAGGTCGCGATGGCCCTCGGCGAGGGCAACGGGGCCACCGCGCTGATCTACAACATGCACGCCTCTGTCACCGGGGCGCTGGCCGGAACCCCCGACGACGTGGCTCGAGCGCTCGGTGCACCGGAGTCCTTCTTCACCGCCCGCGACCGGATCCTGTCCGCGGCCGCCGCCGGCTCGTTCTACGCCGTCGCCATGAGCGAGCGGGGCGCCGGCTCGCGGCTGTCGGCGCTCACGACCTCGTACGAACGCGTACCTGACGGCTATCGCATCGTGGGGTCCAAGACGTTCGTGTCCGGTGCCGGGCGCGCGGATGCGTACCTCGTGGCCGCCCGTGCCCTGGAGCCCGGTGAACCCCGGGTCTCGCACTTCCTGGTCCCGGCCGGTGACGGGGTGAGCGTCGACCCGACCTGGGACTCCCTCGGTATGCGGGCCACCGGGAGCCACGACCTTCGCCTGGACACGACCGTCCCGGCCGACGCCCTGCTCGGCGGCATCGAAGGGCTGGCGGTCCTGCTCGCGCACGTCATGCCGCAGTGGCTCGTGGCCAGCTACGCCGCGGTGTACGTCGGGGTGGCGCAGGCCGCGATCGATGCCTGCGCAGCCGACGTCGCGGTGCGCGGCCTGGGTGCCCTGCCGGCGATCCGGGCCCGGCTCGGACGCGCCGACGCGGCCGTGGCCGGTGCCCGCCTCACCGTGCTGGAAGCGGCCCGCCGGGTGGACCAGGCACCGGGAGAGCCCGAGACCAACCGGTGGGTGTGGCGCGCCAAGCTCGCGGCCGGTCAGACCGCGATGGACGTGGCTGCGTCGATGCTCGAGGCGGCCGGCACCTCCGCGACCCGCCGGGGCCACCCGCTGGAACGGCTCTTCCGCGACGCCCGTTGCGGGTCGCTGCAACCGGCCACCTCCGATGTCTGCGCCGACTATCTCGGGGCCGCGTGCCTTGGCGCTGACCCGGTCAACGACGCCGCGGTGCCGCGATGGTGAGCCGGCCCCCGGTGGTCCGCGGGAGCGGGCACGCGTACCCGGAGTCCGTCAGACAGCAGCGGCTCTGGGACGAGTTCTTCGACCAGCACTTCTCCGGCAACCGCATCGCACGCCGAGTCTTCTCCTCCAGCTCGGTCGAGGTGCGACACGCTGTCGCAAACCCGTTGGCGGAGAACATCTGTGAATGGTCGACGGGGCAACGGATGGCACGCTTCGCCCAGGACGCGATGCCGCTGGGCAAGGACGCCGTGACGACCGCCCTGAGCGCGTCCGGACTCGACGCGAGCGAGGTCGGGATGTTCGTCGTGACCTCGTGCACGGGGTACGCCACCCCCGGCCTGGACATCATGTTGGCCCGCGACCTCGGGATGCCGGCCGACGTGCAGCGGCTGTGCATCGGTCACATGGGCTGCTATGCGGCGATCCCGTCGCTGGGGGCCGCTGCCGACTACGTCACAGCCCGGGGCAGGCCCGCAGTCCTGCTGTGCCTCGAGCTCACCAGCCTGCACCTGCAGCCCCCCACCGACGACGTCGAGCAGATCGTCGCTCACGCCCTGTTCAGCGATGCCGCGTCCGCCGTGGTGATCGCCCCGGCCGGTGCCGGGCTGGCCCTCGTCGATGTGGCCGCCAGCACCGACGTGGCGAACGCGTCCCTCATGACGTGGGACGTGACCGACCACGGGTTCCGGATGGGGCTGTCCCCGCGGGTGCCCGACGTCCTCGCACTGCACGTGCGGCGGGTGGTCGACGAGCTGCTCGAACGGCACCACCTCACGGTCGAGGACGTGACGAGCTGGGCGGTACATCCTGGTGGGCCCCGGATCCTGGACGTGGTTGCCGAGCAGCTCGGGCTGGCCGAGTCGGCGCTGCAGGCCTCCCGGGCCGTCCTGCGCGAGCATGGCAACTGCTCGTCGGCGACGGTGCTGATGGTCCTGGACGAGCTGACGCGTACGACCCCCGTGGCTGCGGGGGAGCACGTGGTGGCACTCGCGTTCGGCCCCGGCCTCACGCTGTACGCCGCGCTGCTGACCGCTCAGGCCTGAATCCTCCCGAAGGCGCTGGGCTGATCGAGTGGCGCGTGCTCGCCGGCTGTGGGTACTCTGATGTCCGACCTTTTGACATCAAAGTAATTCCCGGAGGAGGCCACGTGTCGCCGGAGCTGTACCGACCTACGCACCCCGTGCGGTTCGTGAGCGCCGCCAGTCTGTTCGACGGGCATGACGCCGCGATCACGATCATGCGCCGGATCCTGCAGGACCAGGGGGCCGAGGTCATCCACCTGGGCCACGACCGCAGCGTCGAGCAGGTCGTGACCGCTGCGCTGCAGGAGGACGTGCAGGGCGTTGCCATCAGCTCGTACCAGGGCGGGCACATCGAGTACTTCAGCTACTTGGTGCAGCGGCTGCGCGAGCGCGGCGGCGCGCACATCAAGGTCTATGGCGGTGGCGGTGGTGTCATCGTGGCCGACGAGATCGCACTGCTGGCCGAACGGGGCGTCCACATCTTCGGGCCCGAGGACGGCCAGCGGCTCGGGCTCACCGCGATGGTCAACGAGCTGGTGCGGGAGTGCGACATCGACCTCGCCGGTCAGGCACCGTCGCTGGACGACGTACGGGTCGGCGGCGAACCGGCGCTGGGGCGCGCGATCACGGTCCTCGAGCAGGGCCGTGACGAGACGTTCGCCGCGGCCGTACGCGACGCGGCCGCCGCGCGGCAGGTCCCGGTACTGGGTGTCACGGGGACCGGCGGGTCGGGGAAGTCCTCGCTCACCGATGAGCTGTTGCGCCGGTTCCGCGTGGACCAGGAGGACAAGCTGCGCATCGCCGTGCTCGCGGTCGACCCCACGCGTCGACGCGGAGGGGGCGCGCTGCTCGGGGACCGCATCCGCATGAACTCCATCGGGGACGGCCCCGACGGACCGGTGTTCTTCCGATCCATGGCGACCCGTGGTGCCGGCAGCGAGCTGCCGGAGCGGTTCTCCGACGTGGTCGCGGCGTGCCGGCTCGCCGGGTACGACCTCGTGATCATCGAGACGCCGGGGATCGGCCAGGGCGATGCCGCGATCGTGCCCCACGTCGACGTGTCGCTCTATGTGATGACACCGGACTACGGAGCGTCCTCCCAGCTGGAGAAGATCGACATGCTCGACTTCGCCGACGTGGTCGCGGTGAACAAGTACGAGCGCCGTGGTGGGGAGGACGCCCGCCGCGACGTCGCTCGCCAGCTCGTACGCAACCGCCAGGCCTTCGGGACACCGTGGGAGCAGATGCCGGTGTTCGGCACGAGCGCCGCGCGGTTCGACGACGACGGGGTCACCGCGCTCTACCAGGAGCTGTTGTCACAGCTGGGAAAGTGCGGGCTTTCCCTGTCGACTGGTCACCTGCCGACCGTGACGACGCGGGCATCGAGCGGGCTGGTCCCGACCGTACCACCGCAGCGCTCGCGCTACCTCGCCGACGTCGCAGAGGGGCTGCGGGCCTACCACGCGACGACCAGGGACCAAGCGGACCGGGCGCGGCGCGCACAGCACCTGAGCACTGCTGCCACGGCGCTGCTGGACAGCGGTCACGACGACTCGGCCGCAACCGTGCAGCAGCTGGCCGGCGGCTCGGCACCGAGCCAGGAGATCGCGGACCAGCTCGCGGCCTGGCCGGCGCTGGTCGAGCGGTACGCGCAGGACGAGCTGGTCTACCAGGTACGAGGCCGCGAGATCCGTACCCCGCTGAATCGGGTCACGCTGTCCGGGACCCGCATACCACGGGTGGCACTGCCGCGCACGAGTGATCACGGCGACCTGGTGCGGTTCCTGCGTGAGGAGAACCTGCCGGGCTCCTTCCCCTTCACGGCCGGCGTGTTCCCGCTCAAGCGGGAGGGGGAGGCTCCGGCCCGCATGTTCGCCGGCGAGGGGGATCCGTTCCGTACGAACCGGAGGTTCCACCTGCTGGCAGAGGGCCAGCCGGCCACCCGGCTCTCGACCGCGTTCGACTCGGTCACGCTCTACGGACGCGACCCTGGCCGCTCCCCTGACGTGTGGGGGAAGGTCGGCACGTCCGGGGTCTCGGTCGCCACGCTGGAGGACATGCAGGCCTTGTTCGCCGGATTCGACCTGTGCGACCCGACGACGTCGGTGTCGATGACGATCAACGGCCCGGCGCCCACGATCCTCGCCATGTTCCTCAACACCGCGATCGACCAGCAGCGCGAGCTGTTCTGCGAGCGCGAGGGCCGCGAGCCCACCACCGCCGAGCGCGATGCGATCGATGCACGGACCCTGGCGACCGTGCGCGGCACCGTCCAGGCCGACATCCTCAAGGAGGACCAGGGACAGAACACCTGCATCTTCTCCACCGAGTTCTCGTTGCGCGCCATGGCAGACATCCAGCAGTGGTTCGTCGACCACGCCGTGCGCAACTTCTACTCCGTGTCGATCTCGGGCTACCACATCGCCGAGGCGGGGGCGAACCCCATCAGCCAGCTCGCGTTCACGCTGGCGAACGGATTCACCTACGTCGAGGCCTACCTCGCCCGTGGGATGTCCATCGACGACTTCGCGCCGAACCTGTCCTTCTTCTTCTCCAACGGCATGGACGCGGAGTACACGGTGCTGGGCCGGGTGGCTCGCCGGATCTGGTCGGTAGCCATGAGGGATCGGTACGGTGCCGGCACGCGGGCCCAGCAGCTGAAGTACCACGTGCAGACCTCGGGTCGCTCGCTGCACGCGCAGGAGATGGACTTCAACGACATCCGGACCACGCTGCAGGCGCTGTGCGCCATCTACGACAACGCGAACTCGTTGCACACCAACGCCTACGACGAAGCAGTCACGACACCGTCGCCGCACTCGGTACGCCGCGCGCTCGCCATACAGATGATCATCGACAAGGAGTGGGGGACCGCTGCGAACGAGAACCCGCTGCAGGGCTCCTACCTCGTCGACGACCTCACCAACCTCGTCGAAGAGGCCGTGCTCGCCGAGTTCGACCGGATCTCCGACCGTGGCGGTGTCCTGGGCGCCATGGAGACCGGCTACCAGCGAGGCCGGATCCAGGACGAGTCGATGCGCTACGAGCGGCTCAAGAACGACGGCTCTCTGCCCATCATCGGCGTCAACACGTTCCTGGACCCGGACAGTGCCGCGGTGCCGCCCCGCGTGGAGCTCGTGCGAGGCAGCGAGCAGGAGAAGCAGTCCCAGCTCGACCGGCTCGAGGACTTCCAGAGCCGGCACCGGGACGAGGCGGCACCGGCGCTGGCGGCGTTGCGTGCCACGGCAACCTCGGGCGGCAACGTATTCGCGGAGCTGATGACCGCGGTCCGGGTGTGCTCGCTGGGGCAGATCACCCAGGCGTTCTTCGAGGTCGGCGGCCAGTACCGCAGGAACGTGTGAACCGTGGCCCGCGATACTGGATCGGTGAAGTCGCCGCTGCCGTTCGACCCGATCCGGGCGGCCCAGCAGACCTGGGTCGCCCGGGGCTGGGACCAGGCCGCGAGCGGCATGGCCTTGGTGACCTCGCTGATGCGGGCCCACCAGATCGTCCTGGCCCGCGTGGAGGAGGTGCTGAGGCCGCTGGACCTCACGTTCTCCCGCTATGAGCTGCTGATGCTGCTGGAGTTCAGCCAGGCCGGGTCGCTGCCGCTGTCGAAGGTGGGGACCCGGCTGCAGGTGCACCCAGCCAGCGTCACCAACGCGGTGGACCGGCTCGAGCAACAGGGTCTGGTACGTCGCGTACCGCATCCCACCGATCGGCGTGCGACGCTCGCCGAGCTGACCGACGCCGGCCGGATGCTGGCAGCCGAGGCGACGAAGGCCTTGAACGACAAGGTGTTCACGGCTCCCGGGCTACCGACCGCCAAGGGCGACCAGCTGGTCAGGTTGCTGCGGGACCTGCGCCACGATGCCGGCGACTTCTGACCCGAGGGACGACCTGGGTCGCACCGTCCCGATACGGCGACCGGTGCGGCGGGTCGTGTCCCTGGTGCCATCGCTCACCGAGACGATCGCGCAGTCCGCACCCGAGGTACTCGTCGGCGCCACCGACTGGTGCACGCACCCCGCCGACCTCGACGTGACCCGGGTGCGCGGAACGAAGAACCCTGACCTGGAAAGGATTCTCGCGCTGACCCCGGATCTGGTCGTGGCCAACAAGGAGGAGAACCGCGCGCTCGACATCGACACTCTGGTGGCTGCCGGAATCCCGGTGTGGGTCACGGCCCCTGTGACGGTCCCCGGTGCGCTGGACTCACTGGGCCGGTTGCTCACCGAGGCGCTCGGACTGCCGCGGGAACCGGACTGGCTCCAGGCGTCGCGCCGGGCGTGGGGCATGCCCTCGCCACCGGTGTCGATGACGGCCGCCGTGGTGATCTGGCGTCGCCCCTGGATGGTGGTCGGCCCGGGCACGTTCACAGGCGATGTTCTGCACCGACTCGGTGTCTCGAACGTGTTTGACGGGGCCGACTCCCGGTACCCCAGGACCACCGTCGAGGCGATCCGGGAACACTCCCCGGACATGGTGGTGCTGCCCGACGAGCCATACGCCTTCAGCGCGGTGGACGGGCCCGAGGCGTTCGCGGGGCTGCGGTGCGTCCTGGTGCCCGGCCGCCTGCTGACCTGGTACGGACCCAGCCTGGCGACCGCGCGCGCGCAGCTCAGCGCCGCGGTCCTGGGGTGAGTGCGCCGGCCTTGTGCGAGACGCCTGGTTGCCCCCCGGGCCTGGCATGCTGTCCGTCATGACTGCTGACTCACCGATCAGTACCGAGGTCCTGGCCCGCATCGAGGAACTCAGTGCGGACATCGTCGGGCTCTCGCACGCCATCCATGACGATCCCGAGCTCGCCTACCAGGAGGTCCGGTCCTCCGGTCGTTGCGCCGACGTTCTGGAGTCCGGTGGGTTCGCCGTGGAGCGCAGGGCGTACGGGCTCGCCACGGCTTTCGCCGCCCGCGCCGGTAGCAACGGCCCTCACCTGGTGGTGTGCGCGGAGTACGACGCGCTCCCGGTCGTCGGACATGCCTGCGGCCACAACATCATCGCGGCCGCGGCGGTGGGGACCGGGCTGGCGTTGCGCCCAATTCTGGAACGGGCCGGGCTGCGCCTGACCGTGCTGGGGACCCCGGCTGAGGAGGTCGGTGGCGGGAAGGTCGACCTCATCCTGGGCGGCGCCTTCGAGGGTGTCGATGCGGCGCTCATGATTCACCCGGCCCCGTACGACACCTATGACAGCGCGGGCCTGGCGATCGAGGAGTGGAGCGTCGTCGTGCACGGCAAGGCGTCGCACGCGAGCGCGGCACCGGAGCTGGGGCGCAATGCGCTCGATGGTCTGGTCGCCGGCTACTGCGCGATCGCCATGCTGCGCCAGCACCTGCGGCCGTGGCAACAGGTCCACGGCATCATCACCCATGGCGGGGACGCGGCCAACATCGTCCCCGAGCGCGCTGCTGCCACGTACTACCTGCGGGCCATCGACATGGCGGACCTGGACGACCTGCGCGATCGCGTGCGCGCCGCACTGGAGGGGGGTGCCGGTGCGACCGGCACCCGCGTGGAGATCGAGCAGGTCGGGCACGTGTACGAGCCGATCCGAACCAACCCCGGGCTGGCTGCCGCTTTCACGCGCGCCTGCGAAGTGATCGAGCGGCCGTTCTGCGCTGATCCGGACGGGCCTTCCCCGGGCGGCTCCACCGACTTCGGGAACGTGAGCCAGCTCGTACCCGGCCTGCACGCGAGCATGGCCGTCGGCTCGTACCCTGCCGTCAACCACCAGCACGAGTTCGCGGCGCACTGCGTCGGGGCGCAGGGCGATGCCACGCTGATCGAGGCCGTGAAGGCGATGTCGCTGACGGCGCTCGCCTTGGCTGCCGACCCCGGCCTGCTGACGCGCGAGTGAGGACAGCGCCACGTCGGAACGCCCTCGGAGATGGTGCAGCCGAAAGGCCACCGCACTCAGGTGAGGGTGGCGGTCGTGTTCTCGGTGGCGCGCACGCGCTCCGGGTCCTCCTCGACCGCGATCACGACGGAGCCGGCGACTGCTAGGGGGGCGGCCAGCAGGGCGAGCACCCCAAACAGGTCGGTGGCCGGGCGGGTGGTCAGCAACCGACCGCCCGCGTCCAGCCCGATCCGCGCGGCGAGCGCAGCGCCCTGATCCATCACCTCGGCGCCGGTCAGGGTGCTGGGACCGACCCGCAACGCGGGGTCCAGCGGTCGGGGTTCGGCGTACGGCACGAACACATCGCCGTAGGCTCGCACCTCGACGGCCGCCTCCACGGCGCGCCCCGGCAACGGCTGGTCCGAGGGCAACCCGAACGGGTGGGTGCTGACCCGCAGCAGCTCCGGCACGCCGTGGATCTCGTCCAAGCGAGGCCCCGTCGCCAAGGCCACTGCGACATCCCCGAAGTCGGTGGGGTCCATCCACGCCAGCGCCCCGGTGGCCCAGCACGCCGCGAGCCACACCGACGTCTGCCAGTGCGTGTCCAGCAGCAGCGCCACGACGTCACCGGGTTGCACGTCGAGCCCGTCGCGCAGCAACCCGGCGGCCTTGGCGGCCGCGTTCTCCAACGACCGCGCTGACAGCTCGGTTCGGCCTTCGGGTCCCACGTACGTCACGAGCGGGGTTGCCGGGTCGGCACGTACGGCGGCGACGAGGGCGGCGAACGGGGTCAGCGCGGGCACGTTGCGACCCTACGATGTGCCCATGGTCGAAGCTGTGCTGCTCGTCGGTGGTAAGGGCTCCCGGCTGCGTCCGTTGACCGTGACGACGCCCAAGCCGATGCTGCCGGTCGCCGGTGTGCCGTGCACGGAGCACCAGATCGCCCGTGCCCGGGAGGCGGGCGTGACCCGAGTGGTGCTGAGCACCTCCTACAAGGCCGAGGTGTTCAGCGAATACTTCGGCGACGGCACCCGGTTGGGGGTCGAGCTCGTGTACGTCACCGAGGACGTACCGCTGGGCACCGGCGGTGCGATCCGCCACGTGGCCGACCAGCTGCAGTCCGGGCCCAACGACCCGGTGTTCGTCCTCAACGGCGACATCCTCTCCGGCCATGACATGACGGGCCAGCTCAAGCGGTGGTACGCGGACGAGGCCGACGTCTCGCTGTACCTCACCCGGGTCGAGGACCCCAGGGCGTACGGCCTGGTGCCGACCGCACCGGACGGCCGGGTCCTGGAGTTCCTGGAGAAGCCGCAGTCGCCGCAGGAGTGCACGACCGACCAGGTCAACGCCGGCTGCTACATCTTCCGCCGCTCGATCATCGACGAGATCCCCGCCGGGCGACCGGTCTCGGTGGAGCGGGAGACGTTTCCCGAGCTGTTGGCACGAGGTGCCCGCCTGACCGGATTCGTGGACCCGGGGTACTGGCTCGATCTCGGGACCCCGCTCGCTTTCGTCAAGGGGTCCAGCGACCTGGTGCTCGGCCACGCGCCGTCGCCGGCGTTGCGCGGACGGGTCGGCGAGGCGATCGTGATCCCCGGCGCTGAGGTGGCTTGGGACGCGCACCTGTCCGGGGGCACGTTCGTCGGAGCCGGGGCGACGGTGGGGTCCGGTGCGATCGTGGTCGGGTCCGCGCTGTTCGATGGCGCAGTCATCGCGGCCGGCGCCGTCGTGCGCGGCAGCGTGATCGGACGCGGCGCGATCATCGGGTCCGGCGCAGTGCTCGACGGTGTCGTCGTCGGCGACCGGGCTGTGGTGGGTCCGGGCAACGAGCTCCCCCGCGGCGCCCGGGTGTGGCCCGGGGTCGCCCTCGGCGACACCGCGGTGCGGTTCTCCTCGGACCGGTGAGCTCCGGGCGCGTGACCGAGGACTCAGCCGTTCGGGAATGGACGCCCGGGCGAGCCGTCGACGTGGCCGGCACGCTCGCTCCGCTGCGGCGGGGACGCTTCGACCCGACGTACCAGCTGTCCGTCGATGGTTCGTTGTGGCGCACCATGCTTACGCCGATAGGCGCTGCAACGCAGCGGATCTCGGTGCGTGCCAGTGAGGGGGTCGTGGTGGGGGAGTCCTGGGGGGACGGGGCCCAGTGGGCCGCCGACCGGCTGCCCGCCTCGCTCGGCGCGGATGACGACGTGTCCGGATTCGACGCCTCGCTGCACCCGCTTGTCGCTCGCCAGTGGCACCGGCACTCCGCGGGTCTGCGCACCCCCGCAGTCGGTCTGGTGCTGGAGATGCTCGTGGCCGCGGTCCTGGAGCAGCGGGTCACCGGGAACGAGGCCCGACGTTCGTGGCGGTGGCTGCTCACCCGTCACGGGGACGGTGCGCCCGGTCCGGCACCCGAGGGCATGCGCGTGTTCCCCTCCGTCGAGGCCTGCCGGAGGAGCCCGTCGTGGGAGTGGCACCGAGCCGGCGTCGAGCAGGCGCGCTCCGCGACGATCATGGCGCTCATGACGGTCGCGTCGCGGATGGCTGAGTGCGTCACGATGAGCGGTGAAGCCGCACGCGCCCGGATGCAGCTGGTGCCGGGGGTCGGGGTCTGGACGGCGGCCGAGGCGGCGCAGCGCGCGCTCGGTGACGCCGATGCGGTGTCGTACGGTGACTTCCACGTCGCTCACAACGTCGTGTACGCGCTCACCGGCGAGATCGACGGCACCGACGAGCGGCTGGCCGAGCTGCTCGCACCCTCGGTCGGCCATCGCGGCCGGGTGGTGCGGCTGGTTGAGCTCAGCAGGATCCGCCGTCCGGCCCGCGGCCCGCGATATGCCCCGATCGACTTCCGCCAGAGCTAGACCTGGCGGCCCCGGGCGGGCCTTTAGACCGGGTCCGGTTCCAGGGCGCCGACGAACTGGGCGTTGTAGAGCGTGAAGTACGCCCCCTGGCTGGCCAGCAGCTGGGCGTGCGTGCCCTGCTCGACGATCGCCCCGTTCTCCATGACCAGGATCAGGTCGGCATCGCGGATCGTGGACAGGCGGTGGGCGATGATGAAGCTGGTCCGGTCCGAGCGCAGCGCCGCCATCGCCTTCTGAACGAGCACCTCGGTGCGGGTGTCGACCGAGCTCGTGGCCTCGTCCAGGATCAGCAGGGACGGTGCGGCGAGGAAGGCGCGCGCGATCGTGATGAGCTGCTGCTCCCCGGCACTGATGTTGTTGCCTTCCTCGTCGATGACCGTGTCGTAGCCGTCGGGGAGGGAGTGGACGAAACGGTCGACGTACGTCGCCGTCGCGGCAGCGACGACCTCGTCGTCGGACGCATCGGGCCTGCCGTACCTGATGTTCTCGCGGATGGTGCCACCGAACAGCCAGGTGTCCTGCAGCACCATCCCGATCTCGGCGCGCAGCGCGTCCCGGGTCAGCGTGGAGATGTCGACGCCGTCCAGGGTGATGCGGCCGGAGTCGAGGTCGTAGAAGCGCATGATCAGGTTCACGAGCGTGGTCTTGCCGGCGCCGGTGGGACCCACGATGGCGACGGTCTGACCGGGCTCAGCCACGAGCGACAGGTCGTGGATGAGCGGGGCATCCTCGACGTATCGGAACGACACCTCGTCGAACGCCACCCGTCCGCGGCGATCACCGAGCAGCTGCGGGCGTTCGAGGTCCGGGGACTGCTCGTCGGCGTCGAGCAGGTCTAACACGCGCTCGGCGGAAGCAACCCCGGACTGCAGCAGGTTGGACATCGAGGCCACCTGGGTCAGGGGCTGGCTGAACTGCCGGGAGTACTGGATGAACGCCTGCACGTCGCCGAGGGACATGGCCCCCGTCGCGACCTTCAGGCCACCGATGACAGCGATGAACACGTAGTTGAGGTTCCCGATGAACATGACCGCCGGCATGATGATGCCGGACAGGAACTGCGCACCGAAGCTGGCGCGGTAGAGCTTCTCGTTCCGTTCGTCGAACTGCTCCTGCGCCTCCTGCTGGTGGCCGAAGACCTTCACGAGGGAGTGACCGGTGTACGTCTCCTCGACGTGGGCGTTCAATTCCCCGGTGATCCCCCACTGCTGCACGAAGAGGGGCTGCGAACGCTTGGCCACGAGCCGGGTCACGACGATCGACAGCGGCACGGACACGAGCGCCACGAGCGCGAGGAGCGGGGAGATCCAGAGCATCATGGCAAGGACGCCGACGAGGGTGAACAGCGAGTTCAGCAGCTGGCTCATGGTCTGCTGCACGGTCTGCTGGATGTTGTCGATGTCGTTGGTGACCCGGCTGAGCAGCTCACCGCGCGGTGTCTTGTCGAAGTAGCTCAACGGCAGCGTGTGCAGCTTGTCCTCGACGTCGGCGCGCAGCCGCAGCACGGTGCGCTGCACGACACCGTTCAGGACCCAGCCCTGCGCCAACATCATGAACGACGATGCGACGTAGAGGACCAGGACCAGCAGCAGCACGTTGCGCAGCGCGACGAAGTCGATGCCCTGCCCAGGCACCAGGTTGATCCCGGAGAGCAGCCCGGCGTAGGCACCGTGCCCGGAGGCTTGGGCTGCCGCGATGGCCTGTTCCTTCGTGATGCCGCTGGGCAGCTGCTTGCCGATGACGCCGGCGAAGATGAGGTTCGTCGCGTTCCCGAGGATCTTGGGCCCGATGACGCTCAACGTGACGCCGACGGCGGAGAGCAGCAGCACGACGATGGTCAGCGCACGTTCGGGAGCAAGCCGGGCGACGAGCCGGCGTCCCGAGGGCCAGAAGTCCATCGACTTCTCGGCGGGCATGCCGGCGGTCATCATGCGGCCTGGGCCCCGCATCGGGCCCTGCTGGTTCGGCCTGGCGGTGGTCTGCTGGCTCATGCCGCCACTTCCGCCGGCAGCTGCGAGGACACGATCTCCTCGTACGTCGGGCAGGTCAGGAGCAGCTCGTCATGGCGGCCCACACCCACTAGCGCCCCGTCGTCGATGACCAGGATCTGGTCCGCCTCGATGATCGTGGACACCCGTTGCGCGACCACCAGGACGGTGGACTCCGAGGTGATCGGTCGCAGCGCAGCACGAAGCCGCGCGTCCGTTGACAGGTCCAGCGCGGAGAACGAGTCGTCGAACAGATAGATCTCCGGGCGCCGTACTACGGCGCGGGCGATCGCCAGGCGCTGCCGCTGACCGCCGGAGAAGTTCGTACCACCCTGGGCAACGGGTGCTTGCAGACCCTCGGGAAGTGCTGCGACGAAGTCGTCGGCCTGCGCGATCCGCAGCGACTCCCACAGCTCTTCCTCGGTTGCGGTGGGCTTGCCATAACGCAGGTTGCTCTCGATGGTGCCCGTGAACAGGTAAGCCCGCTGTGGCACCAGCCCGATCCGGGCGTGCAGGATGTCGGGGTGCAGTTCGCGGACGTCGACACCGTCGACGAGGACAGCACCGTCGGTCGCGTCGAACAGCCGGGGGATCAACGACAGCAGCGTGGTCTTGCCGGCGCCGGTGCTGCCGATGATCGCGGTCGTCTGGCCGGGCCGGGCACGGAAAGAGATGTCACGCAGCACCGGGTCCTGCGCGCCCGGATAGCTGAACGAGACCCGGCGCAGCTCGACACTGCCGCTGATCTTGATGTCGGTGACGGGGTTCGGCGAGGTCACCACGGAGGACTGCATCTGGAGCACCTCGGTCAGCCGCTCGGCGGACACGGCGGCTCGCGGCACCATCACGAGCATGAACGTGGCCATCATGATCGACATGAGAATCTGCATCAGGTAGCTCAGGAATGCCGTCAGCGATCCGATCTGCATGTTGCCGTCGGCGATCCGGGCAGCCCCGAACCACAGCACACCGACGCTCGTCACGTTGAACACGAGCATCACGGTCGGGAACATGAACGCCATGAGCCGTCCGACCCGCAGTGCGGTGTCCGTCAGCTCCTCGTTCGCCACGCGATAGCGATTGCGTTCGTAGGGCTCCCGTACGAACGCCCGGACCACCCGGATGCCGGTGATCTGCTCGCGCAGCACGCGGTTGATCACGTCGATACGCTTTTGCATCAACCGGAACTGCGGCACCATGCGCGAGATGATCACCGCGATTGCCGCGACGAGCGTGGTGACGCTCACGACGATCAGCCAGGACAGGCCGATGTCCTGGCGCAACGCCATGATGATCCCGCCGACGCACATGATGGGTGCCGAGACCATCAGGGTGCAGGTGAGCAGGACCAGCATCTGCACCTGTTGCACATCATTGGTGGTGCGCGTGATCAGGGATGGCGCGCCGAGCTGGTTCATCTCGCGGGCCGAGAACATCCCGACCCGGTGGAACACCGCGGCGCGGGAGTCACGGCCGAAGCTCATCGCGACCCTGGCGCCGAACCACACCGCGGCGATGGAGCAGCTGATCTGGACGAACGTGATCGCGAGCATGATGACGCCGACCCGCAGGATGTACCCCGTGTCAGCCTTGGCTACCCCCTCGTCGATGATGTCGGCGTTCAGGCTCGGTAGGTACAGCGCCGCGAGGGTGCTGAAGAACTGCAGCACGACCACCGCCAGCAGCGGCCGGCCATACGGACGCAGGTAGATACGCAGGAACGAGATCAGCAAGGAGGGTCTCCCAGGGAGGTTGCAGCGCTCGCGCCGACCAGGTCGCGGGCGTGGGCGTGCATGACGCCGTTGAGCAGGACGTCGGCGATCAGGTCGGCGGGCAGCGGGTTGTGGTCGGTGATCGCCGGGTGGCTCGCGGCGAACGTGAAGAGACGGATCAGGGCTGCGGTCTGCTCCGGGGAGTAGCGCAGCTGGTCGGCATCCGGGCGTAGCGTGTCGGAGATCACGGCCAGCATCTCCTGCTGCGGGGGACCGTTCCGGTGCTTGTTCTTGTGCTGGCAGTCATCGTGTTCTGGGCACTCGTGTTCTGCGTTCACCCGCTCCGGTGGGCGGTGCATCCCGAGGGTCGTCAAGAGCTCGAAGACCCCGGTGAGCCGGCGTCGCAGCACCTCGACGATGCTCACCACCCGCTGGTGCAGGTCGGTGGCCGGGTCGATCGCTCGCAGCGCGGCCAGGACGTGCCCGGGGTGGACCTCGAGCTCGACGACGGCGGCGATGATGGCTTCCTTGTCGGGGAAGACATGGAACAACGTCCCCTCGGACACACCCGCGGCGGCCGCGATCTCCTTCGTGGTGACGGCGCGACCGTGCTGTCGTACCAACGGGACAGCGGCGCGCACGATGCCGTCGCGACGCTGGTCCGCCGGCAACGGTCGGGCCCGGTTCTTCGTCGTCACCCGGCCACGGTAATTGAGTGATCACTCAATCGCAAGCCGATATCACCGGGGGCGAATCTTCGATCCGATGAGTGGACGGGAGGGCGCCATCTCACCGGGCGAGCGTGCCCCGTAGCCAGTCGAGCTGGGCGCGCTGCTGCTCGGCTCCGCCGCCCTCGTGCCCGTTGAACGGATAGACACGGATGGACTTGGGGCCGGCCCACGCGTTGTGCGCCGCGAAGATCGTCGAAGGCGGGCAGGTGTCGTCCATCAGTGCGGCCGAGAACAGTGCCGGGACCCGCCCCCGCGTCGCCATGACCGCGCCGTCGAAGTACGACAGGGTCCGGTACACCGCCGCCACCTGGTCCCGGTGCACTCGCAGGTAGGTCACGATCTCGCCGTACGGCTCGGTGTCGACCAGCGTCGTGGCTCGTGGGAAGTCGCACAGGAACGGCACGTCGGGCATGGCGGCGCTGATGCCCTGGCTCAGCGCCGCCGCGGCAAGGACGATCCCACCGCCCTGGCTGGCACCGGTGAGCACCACGGTCGCTGGGTCGACGGCGTCGAAACTGCGTACGGCGTCCACGGCCAGGACTGCGTCGGTGAAAACCCTGCGGTAGTAGTAGTCCCGCGGATCAGTGATGCCACGGGTGACATATCCCGGTACGGCCGGCCCGGAACCGCCGGGGTCGCTCGTAGCGCCGGCCGTACGGCCCCACCCCTGCCCGCGGGTGTCCACGACGAGGTTCGCGTATCCGGCCAGCGGCCACACTCCGACCTCATGGGACAGGCCCCGACCACCGCTGTAGCCGAGGTACTGCACGACGACGGGAAGGGGGCGCTCGCGGCCCACCGGAAGGTGCAACCACGCCTTGACCGGGTCTGCGCCGAAACCGGAGAACGTGACGTCGTACGTCTCTACCTGCGTCAGTGAGTTGTCGACCCGCACGAAGGTGGGGGCGAACGCGACGGCGCGCGCGTCCGCGAGGGTGCGTGACCAGAAGTCGTCGAAGTCCATGGGCACGGGCAGGTCCGGGCGGTACTGCTCGAGCTCGGACAGCGGCAGGTCGAACTGTGGCATGGCGCGTGAACCTAGCACCCCGCGCGCCACGGGTCCGAGGGTGCAGCATGAGGCCGTGATAGAACCCGTGCGAGCCGACCGGTGGCTCTGGGCGGCGCGTTTCGTCAAGACGCGCGCCGGGGCGGTGGACGCGATCACGGCCGGCCATGTCGAGCTTGCGGGCCGGGCCATCAAGGCCAGCCGGTTGGTCGCCCCGGGGGACCAGCTCAGGATCACGATCGGCCATCAGCGCTTCGAGGTCGTCGTACGGGCCACCGCCGCCCGTCGCGGGTCGGCGTCCGATGCGGCGCTGCTGTACGAGGAGACGGCCCGGAGCCGGACCGAACGCGAGCGGCAGGCCGATCTGCGCCGGCTCGCCGCCCCACCCGGCGCAGACCTGGGACGGCGCCCGACCAAGCGCGACCGACGCTTGATGGAGCAGGCCCGCCACCAGGCCCGTTGATCGAGGGTCGATTCAGCCAGGCGATGCGGCGATCAGTGCGGCGAGGTCGCGGTTCACGATCGTCATCACGTCGGGGCCGATCTCGGCCAGCTGGATGAGGACGCCCGCGTTGTCGCGTGGGTGCAGGAAGACCTCGGACCAGTGCTCGGCGTACGCCAGACCGAACATGCGCACGCCGCGCGCATCGAGGGTGGCAACGGCGCGGCGCAGGTCCGGCACTGTGAACGTGAGGTGGTGGACGCCGCCGCGCCCCTGGGTGGCTGCGAAGAACTTGTCGAAGAACGTCGATCCCGACGTGGGGGCCATGAGCTCGACCTTGCCCTCGCCGATGAGGAGCGTGACGACGACGGCACCGATGTCGAGCACCTCGCCGTGCGAGAACCGACCGCCGAGGGTGCCGCGGTAGAAGCCCAGCAGGTCCGGCAGCGAGGGACCTGCGACAGCGACGTGGTCGTAGCTGGCGCCGAGGTCGACGAGCAGGTCGGTCATCTGATCACCACGTGTCTTTGGGAGTCGCGGACCGGTCGCTCGGGCGGGACGGCGGCGGCGTGCCCGACGGCGACGGCTCCGAGCGGCTGCCAGGAGCCCGGGAGGTCGAGGACCTCTCGCACCACCTCGGGGCAGAACACCGTCGAGGAGATCCAGGCCGAGCCCAGGTCCTCCGAAGCCAACGCCACCAGCAAGTTCTGGACCGCAGCTCCTCCGGCGACCAGGAACAGGTCGCGTTCGAAGCCGCGCCGGCGCTCGTCGGGATAGTCATGGGTCGCCCCGTCAAGCTCCAGGAACGGCAGGACGACGTACGGCGCCTGCCGCAGCACGTCGCCACGCCGCAGCCGTCGCGCCACGCTCGCCTCGTCGAACCCGTCGACCGCGCGCAGGTCCTCGCGCCAGCGCTGAGCCATCCGGTCCAGCAGCTGGGTACGGTCGGATTCCAGCAGCAGGAACCGCCACGGCGTCGTGTGGTGGGGGCTGGGGGCGGTGATCGCGGCGTCGACCGCGCGCAGGACCGCGGACCGATCAACCGGCGCGTCGGTGAAGCTGCGGACGGTCCGTCGGGCGTACGGGGCCTGGCGCCGACCCTCGGCGAGCGCCTCGGCGGTCCCGAGCCCGAACAGGTCCCGGTCGGCAGGGCGGATCATCGCGGCTGCGCCCGGACCGGCTTCGTCGCTGACATACCGACCGAGCCCGCGGACCACGGCGACGGGCACACCGGCGAGCTTGCCCTTGACCAGCTCCGCTGCCGCGGCCACCTCGTCCGCGATGGCGGTCACCGTCATCTCGAGGGTGTGGCCGGCGGCGTCGGTACGACCGCGGTGGTCCTGCAGCGGATTCAGCCCGGCGAGGCCGATCGCAGCGTCGGTGAGCCCTTCTCGCCAGGGTCGTCCGAAAGTATCGGTGACGACGACTGCGAGTCTGACGGTGAGAACCTTTTGCAGTTGTTCACGTAATTGGCGCGCGCTGGCATCGGGGTCCACCGGGAGCAGGACCACGGTCCCCGGGTCGGTGTTGGAGGCGTCGACCCCCGCCGCGGCCATGACCAGGCCCTGGCGGGTCTGGACGATGCGGGTCGCGCCGCGCTGTGCCACGACCCGTACCGCCTCGGCGGTGATCGCGTCCTCGCGGTCGGCGCCCGCGCGGACCCGGCCCTCCGCCTTGCTCACGATCTTGCTGGTGATCACGACCACGTCACCGTCCACGGCACCGGTCGTGCCATCGGGCCAGGACAGGGTGCGCAGTGCCGTACCGACGAGGGCGCCGAGATCGTTGCCCGCCCGTACCTCGGGCAGGCCTGGAACGCCGACGATGGCCAGGGATGGGGGAGGATCCGTTGCGCCTAGGGCACCGTGCGGCACCGTCATCCCCCAGGGGTCGCAGGCGGGCGGAGTTCGGCGGCGAGGTCGAGGGCGGCGGCGGCCATGGCCGTGGTGGCGGCGAGGTCGGTCATGAGAAGTGGTACGCCCCGGGTGCGGATCCCTTCCGCGGTGAGCTCGCCGACGTAGTGCGCGTCATCGGGTGCGCCGGGACTCGCCGGGCCGTGGTTGTCGGCGGGGCTGTGGACCAGCCAGCCGTCGAGCAGACCACCGGCGCTGCGGGCCCCGTAGTGCCGGGCCACGGCGGCGGCCGAGGTCTCGAGGCCGATCGCGGTCAGGCACGCGTCGGCCATGCCCCGTACCGGGGCCCCGCCCACGATGGGCGACAGCCCCACGACCGGACCCCGTGCCTCGCGTACGGCATCTCGTACCCCGGGAACCGCCAGGATCATCCCGACCGAGACGACCGGGTTGGACGGCGGCAGGATCACCACGTCGGCGTCCCGGATCGCTTCTGTCACACCGGGTCCGGCCTTCGCGTCGTCCACCCCGACGAGGACGAAGCCGTGCGCCGGGATCGCTGCCCGGTGGCGGATCCACCACTCCTGGAAGTGAATTGCCTTGCTCGTCCCGAGCTCGTCGCCTTCGATGATCACGTGGGTCTCGACGCGGTCGTCGGTCATGGGCAGCAGCCGTACGCCCGGCGCCCACCGCGCGCACAGGGCCTCGGTCACCGCGGAGAGCGGGTAGCCGGCGGCGAGCATCTGGGTGCGTATCAGGTGGGTCGCGGTGTCGCGGTCGCCGAGGCCGAACCAGGTGGGCTCGGCGCCGTACGCGGCGAGCTCGGCGCGGACGGCGAAGGTCTCGTCCTCCCGGCCCCAGCCGCGCTCCGCGCTGATCCCGCCGCCGAGCGTGTACATGACGGTGTCGAGGTCCGGACACACCTGCAGGCCGTACAGCCTGATGTCGTCGCCGGTGTTTCCGATGACCGTCACCTCGGCGGTGCTGCTTCCGCTGCCGTCGGGGAACGCGTCGCGCAGGTGCTCGCGCAGCCCGGTCAGGAACCGCGCCCCGCCGATGCCGCCGGCCAGCACGGTGATCTGCACCCGCCGATCCTGTCACCCGGCACACCACGGCCGGCACCGGGCACGCGACCGCCCACGGGGCCAGGCAACGACATGGGACGGACAGTGCGGCGCTGACGGCGCCTCCAGCGCACCTTCCTTCCAGCGGCTCGTATGGTCGGGGGCGTGGATGCGGAGTTTGAGGTGCCGACCTCGGGGCAGGTGACTCGGGCGCTGGGGCGGGCAGAGCGCGGGGTGGCTCTGGACGCCGGGGAGGCGACCGCGCTGCTGTTCGCCCGTGGTGGCGAGCTGGAGCGGCTGCTGGTGGTGGCCTCCCGGACGCGGGACCAGGGCCTGGAGGCGCTGGGGCGTCCTGGTGTGATCACCTACAGCCGCAAGGTGTTCATCCCGTTGACGCGGCTGTGCCGGGATCGGTGCCACTACTGCACGTTCGCGACCGATCCGGCGTCGCTGCGCCGAGAGGGTCACGGGATGTTCTTGTCCCCGGACGAGGTCCTGGACATCGCGACCAAGGGCGCGGCGTTGGGGTGCAAGGAGGCGCTGTTCACGTTGGGGGACCGGCCTGAGCTGCGCTGGCCGGCGGCGCGGGCCTGGTTGGACGAGGGTGGGTACGAGGACACGCTGTCCTACC
>JBDTDW010000155.1:0-3656 GCA_039922855.1 Candidatus Nanopelagicales bacterium
AGGTCCAGCAACGCCAGCGGTCCCATGGGCAGTCCGCAGCCGAGCCGCATCGCGGCATCGATGTCTTCTCGGCTCGCGTAGCGAGCCTCGAACATCGCGGCCGCGTGGTTCAGGTAGCCGAACAGCAATGCGTTGGCGATGAACCCGGCCTTGTCGCCCACCACGACCGGGGTCTTCCCCAGCTGCTCGGCCACCGCCATCACGTCCTGCACCACAGACGCATCCGTGACGACCGTGCGTACGACCTCGACGAACCGCAGCACCGGCGCCGGGTTGAAGAAGTGCATCCCGACGACCTGGGAGGGTCGCGCCGTGGCAACCGCGATGTCGGTGACGGACAGGGACGAGGTGTTCGTCGCCAGGATCGCGCTCGGGTCCACGATCTGGTCCAGCCGCGCGAAGATGGCGCGCTTGATCTCCAGCTGTTCGGTCACGGCCTCGATCACCAGATCGCGATCGGCCAGGCGCTCCATCGCCGAGGTCAGCGAGATGCGCGCCATCATCGCGTCGCGCTCAGCCTGCGTCAGCTTGCCCCGTGACAGCGCCCGACCGGTCGAGTGCTCGATGTGCTCCTGGCCCCGTCGTACGGCGTCCTCGGTGGCCTCGACCCCGATCACGTCGTAGCCGCTGCGGGCGAACACCTCCACGATGCCGGCCCCCATCGTGCCCAGGCCGACGACCCCGACCTTGGTGATCTTGCCGGTGACCTGCGCTGACATGGCACTCCTCGGACGACATCTCGGGCACACCCGTCGAGCACACCCGCCGGGGCCGAACCGCGGCCCGGATCGACGCGCTCGGGTCCGGAAGAAGTGTCGCAAACCCTCAGCCATGATCGGCGCCCACCCCGTCCGCCACCACGAGGCGATCGCCCTAGTGTCTGCCCATGGACCTTCGCATCTTCACCGAACCGCAGCAGGGCGCGACCTACGACCAGCTGCTACGGGTCGCGCGCACGGCAGAAGCCTTGGGTTACGGCGCCTTCTTCCGCTCCGACCACTACCTGACGATGGGTGGGGACGGGCAGCCAGGACCCACCGACGCCTGGATCACCCTGGCCGGGCTGGCACGTGACACCACGACCATCCGGCTCGGCACGCTGCTGACCGCTGCCACCTTCCGGCTGCCGGGGCCACTGGCCATCGCCGTCGCCGAGGTGGACGCGATGAGCGGCGGACGGATCGAGCTGGGGCTCGGGGCGGGCTGGTTCGCCGAGGAGCACACCGCGTACGGCATCCCGTTCCCCGCGGTCAACGAGCGCTTCGATCGGCTGGAGGAGCAGCTGGAGATCATCACCGGCCTGTGGGACACCCCGGATGGCAAGCTGTTCTCCTTTGCCGGCAACCACTATCAGCTCAGCCAGTCACCCGCGCTGCCCAAGCCGGTGCAGCGGCCGCATCCGCCGGTGATCGTCGGCGGGACCGGTCTCCGGCGCACCCCAGCACTGGCGGTGCGGTACGCCGACGAGTACAACGTGCCGTTCGAATCGGTCCCGGACACCGAGGCCGCGATCCAGCGGGTGCGCAAGGCCTGCTCGGAGGCGGGCCGTGGCGTCGAGCCGCTGTACTCCGCCGCTCAGACCGTGTGCTGCGGCATGATCCAGGCCCAGGTCCAGGATCGGGCCTCGAGGATCGGACGCGACCTCGACGAACTGCGCAACGACGGGCTGGCCGGGACCCCTGACGAGATCGTCGACAAGATCGGCCGGCTCTCCGCCGCGGGTGTCAGCCGGATCTACCTGCAGGTGCTGGACCTGTCCGACCTCGACCATCTCCAGCTCGTGGCCGACACGGTGATGCCCCAGCTCTGACCCCGGGCCGGGCCGCGTCGCGGGCGGAGTACTACGGTCGCCGCCGTGCGCGTCGTCATCGCCCGGTGCTCCGTGGACTACGCCGGCAAGCTCACGGCCCATCTGCCGACCGCGACGCGGCTGCTGCTGGTCAAGGCGGACGGCTCGGTGCTGGTCCACGCCGACGGTGGCTCGTACAAGCCGTTGAACTGGATGAGCCCGCCCTGCACGCTGCGCACCGACGCCGACGAGACCGGCGTCGGTACCTGGACGGTGACGAACAAGGCCGGCGAGCAGCTCGTCATCACGATCGGGGAGGTCCTTGCCGACAGCTCCCACGACCTCGGTGTCGACCCGGGGCTGGCCAAGGACGGTGTTGAGGCGCACCTGCAGGAGCTGCTCGCAGCGCAGGTCGAGACCCTCGGTGAGGGGTGGCGACTGGTCCGCCGGGAGTTCCCGACCGCGATCGGGCCGGTGGACCTGATGTGCCGCGACGGCGACGGTCTGGCGGTAGCCGTGGAGATCAAGCGACGCGGCGGCATCGACGGTGTCGAGCAGCTGACCCGTTACCTCGAGCTGCTCAACCGGGACCCGTTGCTCTCACCGGTGCGCGGAATTTTTGCCGCGCAGGAGATCAAGCCGCAGGCCCGCGTCCTGGCCGGTGACCGCGGCATCGAGTGCATGGTGCTGGACTACGACGCCATGCGCGGCCTGGACGACCCCGACTCCCGCTTGTTCTGACCCGGGTTCAGATGCGAGCACCTGCTCGAAATGTCGCGTTCTGGCCGAATTGACGACATCTGGAGCAGGTACTCCAGTCGCTGCCAACCGGTCAGGGCGCTGGCCGGGACCGCACCCGGGGCCAGGCCCAGGCAGCCAGGACCGCGAGCAGGGCGATCGCGAGCGGCCACGGCCAGTAGGTCCGTAGGGCCCAGCCGATCGCGTTCGGCGACCACCACGGCGGCCCTTCGGGCGCCGTTCCCGCGATCTTCGCGTCCGCGATCACTGTCGATGGCACTGCCAGGAAGGACATGCCCGCTGGTGCTGAGATGAGCACGTGCGCGGGACGATTGGGTCCCGCCTCAAAGATGACGGCCGGCGCCGACGCCAGGCCGGTGTCGTTGACCGGCCACCCCGTCAGGATGTCAGCGTCCTGGCGCCGGCCCAGATAGCCAGCGTTCCCGAACGAGGCGAACCCGGGAAGGTACGAGCTGGCCTGGTTGGCCCGCCCCGCCTGCAGGCCCACCTGCCAGACGCGCAGTACGTTGTGAGCGTCGAACACGAAACTGCCGTTGCTGTCACCACTCTCGACCCATCGTGCGTACATCGCGCCGGTGGCCGACGGCAGGACGAGGGCGGGACCGACCGGGACTCGTGAGATGGTCCAACGCGCTACAACCCGGCCGGTCAGATCGACCCGTGCCGCATGGTTCGGTCCCCCGACGAAGTCGGCGTCTGAGGCCGCGAGCGTGATGGTACGGCTGTCCGGGTCCCATGCCAGCGGCGTGTAGAACGGCGCGCCGCCCGGCAGCACCAGCTTGCGGGTGGAACCCGACGACGAGTCGACCAGCTCGAACGTGACCTGTCCGCTGCAGCCACCGACAGCGTCAGAGTTCATGGCAGCGAACTGGACCAGGATGTCGGCGCCGTCAGGGGACACGAGTACCTGATACACCGACCCGCCTTGCACGGACCCGGGTGTCAGGTCCACCGAGCGCACCTGACCGCTCGCGGCGTCATACCAGCTCAGCAACGCCGGTGACCCGTCGCAGGACAGGCCCGACCCGGCGGCCCAGGCCAGCACGGTGCCGTCGTCGGAAACGGACAACGAGCTGGTGCCGGTGTCTCGCGGCAGGCGCGCCGACGC
>JBDTDW010000156.1:0-12785 GCA_039922855.1 Candidatus Nanopelagicales bacterium
CGCGCTCGGGGTGCTGTCCTCGGACTGCATCTCGTCCTCGGCGTACGGCACCGAGGAGATGCTCATCATCTTGCTGCCGGCGTTCGCTGTCGCGGGCTTCACGATCCTGCTCCCGCTCACCGCCGTGATCTTGTCCGTCCTGGTGCTGGTCACGATGTCCTATCGGGACGTCGTGACCGTCTACACGAAGACCGGCGGCTCCTACGTCGTTGCCCGCGAGAACTTCGGCCCGCTGGTGGCTCAGGTCGCCGCGGTGGCCCTGATGCTGGACTACATCGTCACCGTCGCAGTCCAGAGTGCAGCGGGCACGGCGGCGCTCACCTCCGCGGCGCCGGCCCTCACCCCCTGGAACCTGGAGATCACGGTCGCCGTGGTCCTGATCCTGTGCTTCGGGAACCTGCGCGGCATCCGGGAGGCCGGCAGGACATTCGCGTTCCCGACCTACTTCTTCGCCGGCTCGATGTTCATCGTCATCATCGTCGGCTTCGTGCGCGAGGTGTTCGGCGATCTGCCGCAGCAGGTGACCAATGCCGCGGGTACTGTCCAGTTCGCGACTCAGAGCGGGCAGAGCGTGCTCACCTGGGCGTCGCTGTTCATCCTCCTGCGCGCCTTCGCCAATGGTGGTTCCTCGCTGACCGGCCTGGAAGCGATCTCCAACGGTGTCAGCATGTTCCGGCGCCCGGAAGGGAGGAACGCGCGCAAGACGCTGCTCACCATGAGCTTGATTCTCGGAACGTTGGTGGCGGGAGTGTCGTGGTTGGCGCACGAGACGCACGCTCAGCCGTACACCGCGGGCAGTCCTACGGTCATCTCGCAGGTGGCCGGCGACGTCCTCGGGACCGGGGCATTCGGACACGTGCTCTTCCTGATGGTCCAGCTCGCGACGATGCTGGTCCTCTACACCGGGGCCAACACCCCGTTCAGCGGTTTCCCCTTCCTGGCCAGCTTCGTCGCGCACGACCAGTTCCTGCCCCGACAGCTGACCCGGCGCGGGCACCGGCTCGCGTTCTCCAACGGCATCATCGTGCTGACGGTCGTGTCGGTGGCGTTGCTGATCGGGACCGGGGCTCACGTCGACAAGCTCGTGGCGTTCTACGCGATCGGGGTGTTCACCGGATTCACCCTCGCCGGTTTTGGGATGGCCAAGTACTTCGTCCACCACCCCGACGGGGTGAAGCGGCGCCGCGTGGTCATCAACTTCGCGTCCGGTGCGGTGTCCCTCGTCGTGGTCGCGGTGTTCGTCGTCGTCAAGTTCACCGAAGGTGCCTGGCTCGTGGTCGTGATCTTCCCGATCGCCGTCTTCGCGCTGTTCCGGTTGAACCGGCAGTACCGCCGGGAGGCCGACACGCTGGCCATCGCCGCGACCGGTGCCCGATCGGCCAACATCACACGCCACCGCGTCGTGGTGCTTGTCGACAACGTGGACCTCGCGACCATCGCCGCGGTGCGCTACGCGCGCAGCCTTCGCAGCTCGGACCTCTGGGCCGTCCACTTCGTCCTGGACAGCGCTCATGCCGAGCAGATCCGGACGGCGTGGTCCACGCAGGACGCACTGCGGGGCGTCCCGCTCAACCTCATCGACTGCCCGGACCGACGCCTGCTCAACGGGGTCCTGCAGATGGCGGCCCGAGAACGCTCTGACGAGCTGACGGAGCTGACGCTGCTGCTGCCTCGGCGCACGTACGGTCGTGTCCTCGGGCGGATCCTGCACGACGGCACGGCCGACGACATCGCCCGTGCCACGAGCCGCCTTCCCGGGGTCGTCGCCACCATCGTCCCGTTCGACGTCGATGGGCTGATCGCACGTCGGGAAGCGAACGAGCGGGCCGCCCACAAGCGTTACGGGACAAGGGTGTCCGCAGAGCCTGGTCTTCGCGTCAGGGGACCGGTCGGTGCCGCCAGGGCGGTAGCCAACCGCGACGGACCCACCCGGTCCGGCAGCGTACGCAAGCTCGTGCTGGCCACCGACGAGACACCACCGGTCACCGCGATGGCGGACCTGCGCTGGCGCACCCGGGCCGTCGTCGAAGGTGAGGTACGGGCCCTGCGCGTCACGGCAATGTCCGGATCACCGTCGCTGGAGGTGGAGCTCTGGGACGACACCGGCGGTATCAGCCTGGTGTTCTACGGGCGTACGAACGCGAGCGGGATCATGACCGGATCCCACATGATCGCGGAGGGGATGGTCGGGGAGCAGCGTGGGAGGTTGGCCATCGCCAACCCGGCATACCGGCTGCTGGCCGAGCCCGACGACTGACCACCCTCCACGACGGCCGGCCTCGATCGCCGACCGGTCCGGGATCCTGTCCCGATGGCCCACCTGCTCCGTAGTCGGGGACCGAGGGTGCCAAGATGCGAAGGTGACGACACCGGGAACGACCGAGGTAGAGCTGTCAGACGTGCTGGCAGCGCGAGAGCTGATACGCGGCGTCGCGAAGCAGACGCCGCTGGTCGCGGCCCGGTGGCTGGCCGACCTCGTGGGCGGCCCGGTCTTCCTCAAGTGCGAGAACTTGCAACGGGCCGGATCGTTCAAGATCCGCGGGGCGTACACCCGGATCAGCGGACTCAGCGACCAGGAGCGGGCCCGCGGGGTCGTGGCTGCCAGCGCCGGTAACCACGCGCAGGGGGTGGCGCTCGCTGCCTCGATGCTGGGTGCGCGCTCCACCGTGTTCATGCCGTTCGGTGCCCCGCTGCCCAAGCTCGTGGCGACCCAGACATACGGCGCCGAGGTGCAGATGGTCGGGACGACGATCGACGAGGCGCTGGTGGCCGCCCAGGAGTTCGCCTCACGCACCGGCGCGATCCTGATCCACCCCTTCGACCACGTCGACATCGTCGCGGGACAGGGCACGGTGGGCCTGGAGATCCTGGAGCAGGAGCCGGACGTACGCACCGTCGTGGTCTGCACCGGTGGTGGCGGGCTGCTGGCCGGCATCAGTGTCGCGGTCAAGGCACTGCGCCCAGACGTGACGGTGATCGGGGTGCAGGCCGAGGGCGCAGCTGCCTATCCGCCCTCACTGGCGAAGGGTGAACCTGTCGCGTTGGAAGGTATGTCCACCATGGCCGACGGCATCGCCGTCGGTCGCCCCGGCGACGTTCCCTTCGCCATCGTGCAGCGCCTCGTCGACCAGATCCGCACCGTCGACGAGGAGGCACTTGCCCGGGCGCAGCTGATCTGCCTGGAACGCGGAAAGCTGCTGGTCGAGCCGGCTGGCGCTGCCGGTGTCGCCGCGATCCTGGACGACCCGACGGCCTTCGAGCCGCCTGTCGTCGTCGTGCTCTCCGGCGGCAACGTCGACCCGCTGCTGCTGTTGCGGGTTATCCGGCACGGTTTGGCCGCGGCCGGCCGTTACGCCTCGCTGCGACTGAAGATCTCTGACCGGCCCGGCTCGCTGGCCCGGCTGCTGCACGAGCTCGCCGAGGCGGACGCGAACATCATCGAGGTCGAGCACGCCCGAATCGACCCCCGGCTCTCGGTGGACGAGGTCGAGGTCGAGGTGCAGATCGAGACGCGAGGCAAGGCCCACCTGGACGAGGTCCTGGCCCGGCTCGCCACGTCCGGCTACCAGCACATCGTCCTAGTATGAGATTCTAGAAAAGAGACTTGCTAATCTAGAAACTGTGGTTCATAGTTCGTGACATGAACGGCGACGCAGACCTGATCTACCCGCACAGCGTGAGTGACTCCTCACGCTCCGACGCCCCCGGGTCAGGGGGCCTGCACGACCTACTGACCCGGGTGGCCGCCGGGGAGCTGGACCCGGCCGAGGCGGCTCGCCTGCTCGACCAGGACCCGACCGCGCCCACCCTCGACCAGGGCGCGGTGCCGTCGTACCAGGGCATCGCCGCGATCTCGATCGACGCCATCGGCGTACGACTGCAGGTTTACGCCGATCCCACGGTCGCGACGGCCGTCGCCGACGGGCCGCACCTGGTCCACCAGGACGGGAACCGGCTCGTCTTCGACCTGCCAGGGCGGGTGCGGGGCGAGGACGGGTTCGAGGCGCACCCGCGCTGGCAGTGGGGCAAGCTGCGGGTCGACTGGCCGTACGGCTCCGGCGAACGCGTGGTGGTCCGCGTCAACCCGGCGCTGGCCGTGCAGTTGGAGCTCAAGGCGTGCGACACGACGGTGCGTGGCCTGCGCGCGGCGCTCGACATCAGGTGCTTCTCCAGCTCGATCAACGTCATCGACCACGACGGGCCGGTTCGCGGGGCCATCACCACCGGCAGCGCACGGATCGAGGCCGTGTTCTCCGGCGTGGCGGACTCCCTGACCGCCGACATGGGCTCGCTGAAACTGACCCTGTTGCCGGGCAGTGACACGACGATGACAGCACGGGCGGAGATGGGCTCGCTCAAGGTGGTCGGGCCACGGGTCCGCGAGAGCCACGACGAGCTCACTGGGCTGCACAGCACCGGCACCGCTGTCGCCGGCGCCGGCACCGGCCGGCTCGAGCTGTCGGTACGGATGGGTTCGGCCAAGGTGACCGTCCCGTGAGCACCTCCCCGACCCACCGGCCACCACGCAGCTGCCCGGTCTGTACCCACGACCTGGTGGTCACCGGGCTCGGCTGCCCGGACTGCGGCACCGGGATCAGCGGTGGATTCGCCATGAGCCCGTACGACGCGCTGGCCGCCGAGGAGCTGGAGATGCTCCGGGTGTTCCTTGTCAGCCGCGGGAACATGCGCGAGCTGGAGAAGCACCTGCACGTCTCGTACCCGACGACCCGGCAGCGGTTCGCAGACCTGCTCGTCAAGCTCGGCATGGAGGACCCGGCAGGGGCGGCCCGCCGGGTCGACCGGGATGCGGTGCTGGCCGACCTCGCCGCGGGCCGACTCAGCGTCGAGGAGGCCGAGACGCTGCTCGCCACCTGAGCTGCTCGCATTCACCGCAGCGACGCAAACCCGAGATCCCGAAAACCAAGGTGCGCGCTGTCGTACCCCTCTGAGAGGTTGCCCGGATGACTGCACCCCCCGACACGGCGATCCTCGCCGAAGGCCTCGTCAAGCACTACGGCGACGTGAAGGCGCTCGACGGGCTCGACCTGCTCGTCCCGCGCGGCGCCGTCTACGGCCTGCTGGGCCCCAACGGCGCCGGCAAGACGACGGCCGTACGCATCTTCACCACGCTGCTGCGTGCCGACTCCGGTCACGCGACGGTGGCCGGCTTCGACGTACGCAAGAACCCCGATGACGTCCGCCGGTCGATCGGGCTCACCGGGCAGTTCACCGCCATCGACGAATACCTCACCGGCCGCGAGAACCTCGACATGGTGGGGCGGCTCTACCACCTGGCTCCGTCCTACGTGGGCGCCAAGGCCGACGAGCTGCTGGAGCGCTTCGACCTGACCGATGCCGCCGACCGGATCACGAAGACCTACTCCGGAGGCATGCGCCGCCGGCTCGACCTCGCGGCCTCCCTGATCGCGGTGCCGGAGATCTTGTTCCTCGACGAGCCGACGACCGGGCTCGACCCTCGTTCGCGGATCCAGATGTGGGAGGTCATCGAGGGGCTCGTGGGCGACGGCACGACGGTGCTGCTCACGACGCAGTATCTCGAGGAGGCGGACAAGCTCGCCCGCGAGGTCGTCGTCATCGACCGCGGCCGGGTCATCGCCAAGGGCACTCCCGACGAGCTGAAGACGCAGGTCGGCGGCGACCGCCTACAAGTCGTCCTGCGCGACCGCACCCAGACCGAGGCGGCATCGCTCGCCCTGGGCAAGGTCTCGACCGGCGATGTCGAGGTCGACGGCGCGACGCTCACCGCCCCGGTTGCCGGTGGCTCGCTCGTCCTTGTCGACGCGGTCCGCGAGCTCGACTCCGCCGGAGTTGTGATCAGCGACATCGCGCTGGGCCGTCCCACTCTCGACGATGTGTTCCTCACGCTCACGGGCCACAGCGCAGAGGACGAGGCCGCGCCGGCCGGCAAGCGCGGCCGCGGTCGTTCCAAGACTCGTGCGAAGAAGGGAAGCTGACATGGCGGCCATGACGACGAGCTCCGCGGGCGCTCCGGTGCCGATCCCGCGGCCGTTCTACGGCTGGGCGGTCCACGACGGGATGGTGACCACCCGACGGTTCATGCTGCAGACCTGGCGGGTTCCCGAGATGGTGTTCTACGGGCTCGTGCAGCCCGTGGTGTTCCTCGTCCTGTTCGCGTACGTGTTCGGCGGCTCCATCGGGCTGGGCCCGTCCGGTTCCGGAGCCGACGCCTCCTTGTACCGGGAGTTCCTGGTGCCCGGGGTGCTGGTGCAGAACCTGGCGTTCGCCGTGATGGGGCCGACCGTCGGGATCGCGGCCGACATGGGGCGTGGCGTGATCGATCGCTTCCGGTCGCTGCCCATGGCACCCTCCGCGGTGCTGTCGGGCCGCACCGTCGCGGAGCTCGTACGCAGCCTCATGCTGATCCTCGTCGTGATGGTCGTCGGCCTGGCGATCGGGTGGCGGATCCACAACGGGTTCTGGTCCTGGCTCGTCGCGGTCGCGCTGATGCTGCTGTTCGGCTACGCCCTGTCCTGGGTCGGGTCCTGGGTGGGTCTAGGGATGCCCAACGAAGAGGTCGCCAGCACCGCCGGCCTGATCTGGATCTTCCCTTTGACGTTCATCAGCAGCGCGTTCGTCCCGATCGCGGGCATGCCGAGCTGGCTGCAGCCGGTCGCGCAGTGGAACCCGATCTCGACGCTCGCGCACTCCTGCCGGGAGCTGTTCGGCAACCCGGTCGGCATCGTCGGGACCAGCTTCCCCGAGCAGCACCCCGTGCTGCTCACGGTGATCTGGTGCGTGGCCTTGCTGGTGTTGTTCGTTCCTCTGTCAGTGCGCCGCTACAAGCGTCAGCAGGGCCGCTGAGAGCCGAAGGGCTCGCTATCCCTCCAGCGGTTGGTCGGCCGGCTCAAGGTCGCCCGGCCGGGCGGGTCGCACCACCGTGACGTTTCCGGTCCGCGGCAACGGGTGGTGCTCGGCCGCCACGGGCTGTGGCGCCGTGACAGCGACAGCGGCCTCGGGAAGGTGCGCGGGCTCGTGATCGGGGTCCGCGCCCGCCGCTGGCGGGAGAACGGGGGCGGGCGCAGCGACGATCACCGAGGGGGGCCGGCTCGGACCCGCCGGTGGCGGGTCCGCGGCGCGCACCCGCACCGACGGGCTGGGTGAGGCCGGCAAGACGTGCTCGAGCCCGGTGCCAGACCCAAGGTCAGAACTCGGGCCGGCGGCGTGGGCGCCCGGTGCCGGCCCCCGGGCCCGTCGCCGTCGCCAGAAGGTGAGACCGGCCACGGCCGCCACGAGCACGAGCAGCCCACCGAGCACCGGTCGGGTCTTGTCCGTGCCGACCGCTCCGACCGCGCCGGTCGCGGGGCTGGCGGTCGCAGTCGCCGTCGGGACGCCCGAGGTCCCGAGCGGGCTGACCCCTGTCGTGGAGCCGAGGGGCTTGACCAGGACGCCGACCGAGCCGGTCCGGCCCGCGTTGGCCAGTCCCCAGCTCATCAGCTTGCTGGCCGCGGTCTCGGTGGCCTCCCCGATGTTCATCAGCGTCACGAGCACGGTGTGCCCACCGCGGTTGGCCGCCACCCAGAAGGTCCGGTGGGCCAAGGTGGTGTAGCCGGTCTTGCCGGCGATCACACCGGGATAGCCGTGGTTCAGCAGCCGGTTCTCGCCGTAGATCATGTACGTCGGACGGGCCTTGCCCGGCGCCGCCATCTTCCCGGGGAAGGCGTAGGAGATGGTGTGGCTGACGGCGACGAACTCCGGGATCGCCAGCGCCGCCTGGGCGAACAGGGCCATGTCGTAGGCACTGATGAACTGCCCGTTGGCGTCGAGCCCGCTCGGGTTGATGACCTTGGTGTCCAAGGCCTGCAGGTGCTTGGCCTCGGCGTTCATGGCCGCCACGGTCTTGGGGACGCCACCGTACGCAGCTGCCAGCGCGGCCGCGGCGTCGTTCCCGCTGGGCAGCAGCAGCCCGTGCCAGAGCTGGTCGATCGTGTACGTCGCACCCACCACCACGCCGACGCGGCTGCCGTAGACCGGTGCCTGCTCCGCCGCCGTGACGGTGTGGATCGCGGCGGGATTGAGCTGGGGCATCAGCGTCACGCTGGTCAGGGTCTTGAGCGTGCTCGCAGGGCGCATCCGCAGGTGGGGTGCCTTGGCGGCAAGCACGTCGCCGGTGGTGAGGTCCACGACCATCCAGGAGGCGGCGTCGATCTTGGGAAGGGCAGTGGCGCCCGAACCGACCACCACCCCGGTCGTGCCCAGCCGCGGACCACCCACGATCTCGGCCGCTGCGGCCGCTGGCGCGGTGAGCAGCGGCACCGCGACGACGAGCGTGGCAGCGACGGCGGCAGTGACGCGCGCCAGGTTGTGTCTGCGGGGGCCCATGACCGGCTCAGGGTACCGGCGGTCCGAGCCCTCGACCGACACCTGGCAGCGCTTCGGCGGGGCGGGTTACGCGGCCAGCGTGACCGGCACGCTCTGGTAGCCGCGCAGCACGAACGTGGGCCGCATGACCGGTTCGCCGGCAGGCCGGATCGCTGGGAACCGTTCGAAGAGCATGGGCAGGCTCGTCGTGAGCTCCAGACGGGCCAGCGGTGCACCCAGGCAGAAATGTGTGCCTGCCCCGAACCCGATGTGCGGGTTGGGGTTTCGCGAGAGGTCCATGCGATCGGCGTCCGGGAAGACAGCTGGGTCGCGGTTCGCCGATCCGAGCAGCGCCGCGATCTTCTGCCCCTCCGGGACGGTCACCCCGCCGATGGTGGTGTCAGCCATGGCGGTGCGCTCGAACAGCTGCAGCGGCGCGTCGAAGCGCAAGAACTCCTCGACCGCGGTCGCGGCGAGCGCCCACGGCTCGGTGCGCAGCCGGTCGGCCTGGCCGGTGCCGAACGCGGCCACCATCCCGTTGCCGAACCCGTTGACGCTGGCCTCGTGGCCGGCGTTGAGCAGCAGCACACAGGTGGCGATCAGCTCGTGCTCGCCCAGCCGGTCCCCGCCGTCGCGCACCTGGACCAGGGAGGTGATCAGATCCCCGCCGGGGTCGTCGCGGCGCTGCGCGGCCAGGTCGGCGACGTACGCGGCGAACTCACCGCTGGAGCGACGGGCGGCCTCCTCGCGCTGTGGCGTCCGGTCGTACTCGTACATCTTCACGATGTCCTGGGACCAGGGCCGCAGCAGGTGCTGGTCGCCCTGCGGGACGCCGAGCATCGCCGCGATGATCATGACAGGGAGCGGTTCTGCCAGGTCGGTGACCAGGTCCGCCGTGCCGCCGTCGCGCTCCTTGGCAGCCATGGCGTCCAGCAGACGCTGGGTGCACTCGATGACCTGGGGACGCAGAGCCTCGATGTAGCCGCGGGTGAAAGCCTTGCTGACCAGGGCCCGCAGCCGGGTGTGGGTCGGGGGCTCGGTGTCCAGGATCGAGTCCGCGTGCAGCCAGTTGAAGGTGTCCCACAGCTCGCTCGGCTCGCGGGGCCGGAACACCCGTCCCAGGGTCTTGGACCGCAGAGTTGCGCCCGCGTCGGCATGGCTGAAGGCGAGCCACTGGTCCAACCCCTCGTGCCAGAGCGGCCGGCCGGCCTGCCGCGCGATCGCGAACACGGGGTACGGGTCGGCGGCGAACTCGGGGGAGCGCGGGTCGAACGCACGCAGCGCGTCGGCGACCTGGTCGGGCTGGACCGGAAACGTCGAGTTCTGCATGAGCCAAAAACCTACAGCGGGTCCGAGTCGGCTCCCGAGCCACCGCTGCCGTCCCGGTCGGACAACGATCCGCGGTACGGCTGGTCCCGGCCCCATAACGATCCGCGGTACGGCTGGTCCCGGTCCCATAACGATCGCGGCCGGCCCGATCCACGGGAACTTTTGCTGTCCGGCCCTGCCATAGGGTTCTCAGTCAGCGCGGACGTCCGCGCGTTTCGCCCTTGAAGGAGGGACTCCCTTGCGCAACGCGCTCAAGATTGCATCGGTCCTGGCTGTCGGTGCCGTGGCGCTCGCCGGCTGTGGCAGCTCGTCCAGCTCCACGCCTGCCGGCTCCGGCCCGTCAGCTTCCGCGTCCTCGATCAAGGTCGGCATGGCCTACGACATCGGTGGCCGCGGCGACAAGTCGTTCAACGACTCCGCAGCGCGAGGGCTGGACAAGGCCAAGGCCGACCTCGGGGTCACGTCCCAGGAGCTCTCGGCCGTCGCGGGGGAGACCGACCAGCAGAAGGCCGCCCGGCTCACCCTCCTCGCGCAGCAGGGCTACAACCCGGTAATAGCCGTCGGGTTCGCCTATGCCGGGGCCCTGAAGATTGTGGCGGCACAGTTCCCGAAGACGAACTTCGCGATCATCGACGACGCCAGCAACCTGCAGCCCAACGTCGCGAACCTCGTCTTTGCCGCGAATGAGGGCTCCTACGTCGTGGGCGTCATCGCGGCGCAGGCGTCCAAGGCCGCCAGCGTGGGCTTCATCGGTGGGGTCAATGTTCCGCTGCTGCAGTCGTTCCAGGCCGGCTTCGACGCCGGTGTCAAGGCGACCGACTCCAGCGCCAAGATCCAGGACAAGTACCTGACCCAGCCGCCGGACTTCACCGGCTTCAACGCCCCCGACAAGGGCAAGACGGTCGCGCAGGGTATGTACGACTCCGGCGCCGACATCGTGTTCGCCGCAGCGGGCGGTTCCGGGGGCGGGGTGTTCGCGGCAGCGAAGTCCAGCGGGAAGCTCGCCATCGGCGTCGACTCGGACCAGTACCTGTCTGCCAGCCCTGACGTCCAGTCGGTCATCCTCACCTCTGCGCTGAAGAACGTCGACGCAGCCGTCTACGCGTTCATCAAGTCGGCGGTGGACGGTCAACCGCTGACCGGCGTGCAGACGTTCGACCTGAAGAACGGTGGTGTGGGCTACTCCAAGTCCAACCCCGCCGTCGCGCCGTACGAGGCCAAGGCTGACGCGGCGATCGCCGCGATCATCGCGGGCACCGTGACGGTGCCGAACTCGATCGGCTGACCTTTTCGGTCCGCAACGCACGACTCCGGCCCGGACGCGGTAGCGTCCGGGCCGGAGTCATTCCGGCACCCGGAGGAGGCACGCCATCACCACGCAGACGGCGGTCGGCGACGTCGCGGTCGAGCTACGCGGGATCACCAAACGGTTCCCAGGGGTAGTGGCCAACCACGACATCGACATCACGGTCCGCAAGGGCACGGTGCACGCGATCGTCGGGGAGAACGGCGCCGGCAAGTCGACCCTCATGAAGATCCTTTACGGGATGCAGAAGCCCGACGAGGGCACCATCGCCATCGAGGGCGAGATCGTCACCCTGCACTCACCGTCGGACGCGATCGCTCTCGGCATCGGTATGGTGCACCAGCACTTTCAGCTCGCGGACAACTTCACCGTCCTGGAGAACGTGATCCTCGGGGACGAACCGACCAGTGGCCTGCGGCTGGACGTGGGCAGCGCCCGACGCCGGATCCGCGAGCTCGGGGAGCGGTACGGCCTTGCCGTTGATCCTGACGCCGTCGTGGAGGACATCGGCGTCGGGGACCGGCAGCGCGTGGAGATCCTCAAGGTGCTGTTCCGGGGAGCGCGGACCTTGATCCTGGACGAGCCCACAGCGGTCCTGGTGCCACAGGAAGTTGATGAGCTGTTCCGCGCCCTCGGCGAGCTCAAGGCCCAGGGCCTCACCGTAATCTTCATCTCGCACAAGCTTGACGAGGTGCTCGCCGTCGCGGACGAGATCACCGTCGTACGCCAGGGCACCACCGTCACGTCCGTTCTGCCCGCCGACGTCACGGCCCGCCAGCTCGCGCAGCTGATGGTGGGTAGCGAGCTGCCCTCCCCCCAGACCCGGTTGTCCACGGTGACCGACGATGTGGTGATCAGCGTCCGGGACCTGACGCTGGCGACCCCGCAGGGTCGGCTGCTGCTGGACCGGATCTCCTTCACGATCCATCGCGGCGAAGTCCTGGGTATCGCCGGCGTCGAGGGGAACGGGCAGGCCGAGCTCGTCGAGACGATCATGGGCATGCGGACACCGCTGGCAGGGGACATCACCTACGACGGCAAGGACATCATCGACTGGCCCACCCGTCGCCGACGTGAGGCCGGCATCGGATACATCCCCGAGGACCGCTCGAGGCACGGGCTCCTGCTCGAGGCGAGCCTCTGGGAGAACCGGATGCTGGGGCACCAGACGCGGCCTCCCAACGCAAAGGGCCCGCGGATCGACAGAGCCGGAGCCCGCAAGGACACCGCGCGCATCGTGTCCGAGTACGACGTCCGGACCCCCGGCATCGACGTCATGGCCTCGGCGTTGTCCGGCGGGAACCAGCAGAAGCTGATCGTCGGCCGGGAGATGAGCGGGGATCCACAGGTTCTGATCGCCTCCCACCCCACGCGTGGCGTCGACGTCGGCGCGCAGGCCGCGATCTGGGACCAGTTGCGCGCGGCCCGGGCCCGAGGTCTCGGGGTCCTGCTGATCTCGGCGGACCTCGACGAGCTGATCGGCCTGTCGGACCGCCTGGAGGTGCTGCTGCGTGGGCGGTTTGTAGCAGAGGCCGATCCCGCGACGGTAACCCCGGAGGAACTGGGCTCTGCCATGACCGGGGCTGGAGGGGAGGCGGCATGAGGCGCCTGGCACTGATGCTCGTGGCGCCGGTGCTGGCGCTTGCCTTCGCGGTCCTCGTGACGTCGGTGATCCTCGTCGCGAGCGGTCACGCTCCGCTCGGGGTGTTCACGTCGATGTGGAACTACGGCATCGCGCCCGACAGCCTCGCACTCACCCTCAACCTGGCCACGACGTACTACCTCTCGGCGCTGGCGGTTGCCATCGGCT
>JBDTDW010000157.1:0-5146 GCA_039922855.1 Candidatus Nanopelagicales bacterium
CGATGACGTCGGCGACACGTCGCGCGTCGCGAGAGTCCTCCAGGCTGCAGCAACCGCGTGCCCCGTCCCGGTGCGACCGCGGGTTGCGCGACAGCGCGAGGTGCACCGCGGTGACGTCATGGCCAGCCTCGACGGCGCGGGCCGCAGCGACCGCAGAGTCGACACCGCCGGAAAGCGCTGCGACGACTCGCATCAGACCGCCAACCCGGCACGGCGAGGTGCCCGCACCTGCCCGGCCCGGGCAGCGCGCTCGACGGCTGCCGGCAGCGTGGCGAGCAGCGCGTCGACGTCCTGCCGCGTCGAGGTGTGCCCGAGCGAGAACCGCAGTGACCCCTTTGCGGTGTCCTCGTCCACCCCCATGGCCAGCAGCACATGGCTCGCACGGGGGACGCCCGCGGTGCACGCCGAGCCGGTGGAGCACTCGACCCCCTGGGCATCGAGCAGCAACAGCAGGTTGTCCCCGGCGCAGCCAGGGAACGAGAAATGGGCTATGCCCGGCAGCCGGTTCCACTGATCGCCGTTGAGCACGGCGCCAGGTATGGACGCGCAAACGCGGCGGGCCAGGTCGTCGCGCAGAGTACCGAGCTCGGTCACGTTCTGATCGAGGTCGCGGGTCGCGACCCGTAGCGCCGCGGCGAGGCCCGCGACCGCCGGGGTGTCCACCGTCCCGGAGCGCAGCTCACGCTCCTGGCCGCCGCCGTGCAGCAAGGGCACCAAGTCGACACCCCGCCGGATCACCAGCGCGCCGACCCCGACCGGGCCGCCGAACTTGTGCCCGGAAAGCGCGAGAGTGTCAGCGAGCGCACCGTCGACCTCGAGGTGGCCCACGGCCTGAACCGCATCGGTGTGCAGCGGGATCTCGTACTCCGCGCACGCAGCAGCCACCGCGGGAATCGGCTGTATCGTCCCGACCTCGTTGTTCGCGTACATCACGGTCACGAACGCGACTTCGTCGTGGTGCCGGTCCAGCTCGGCCCGCAGCGCTGCCACGTCGACGCGGCCATACCTGTCGACCTCGAGCCAGGTCACCTCGGCGCCCTCGTGCTCACCGAGCCAGCCGACCGGGTCGAGCACCGCGTGGTGCTCCACAGCGGAGGCCAGGATCCGGGTGCGACGCGGGTCTGCCGCCCGACGGGCCCAGAACAGTCCCTTGACCGCGAGGTTGTCGGCCTCCGTGCCGCCGGCGGTGAACACCACGTCCGCGGGCGCGACCCCCAGGTCTTCCGCGATGCTCTCGCGGGATTCCTCCACAACGCGCCGCGCCCGCCGCCCGGAGGCGTGCAGCGACGATGGGTTGCCGGTGCGGGTCAGCTCTGCCGCGACGGCCTGCGCCGCTTCGGGGAGCAACGGGGTCGTGGCCGCGTGATCGAGGTACGCCACGGCACCGATCCTAGGTCCGTCCCCGCACCTTGGCCGCGTCCGGTGCTAGCCGGCGGTCAGCCCTTACGGGCAGCGATCTGCTCTATCAGCTGCGGGAGCACCGTGAACAGGTCGCCGACCACACCGAAATCGGTCAGCTCGAAGATGGGCGCCTCAGGGTCCTTGTTGACCGCGACGATGGTCTTGCTCGTCTGCATCCCGGCCCGGTGCTGGATGGCGCCGGAGATCCCGTTGGCGATGTAGAGCTGTGGGGAGACGGTCTTCCCGGTCTGGCCCACCTGGAAGGCGTGCGGGTACCAACCGGCGTCGGTGGCCGCGCGGGAGGCACCGACGGCGGCGCCAAGGGCGTCGGCGAGCGCCTCGATCACGCCGAACCCCTCCGCCCCTGCCACGCCACGGCCCCCGGACACGACGATCGCCGCCTCGGTGAGCTCGGGGCGTCCGCTCTTGGCGCGGGCCGAACGATCCACGATCCGCGCGGTCTTGGCGCTATCGCTGATCGTGACCGTGACCAGCACCTCCTCCGGTGTGACCTCGGTGACTTCCGGCGTCGCCGCGTTCGGCTTGACCGTGATGATCGGGGTGCCCTGGGTGACCTTGGCACGCACCAGGTACGAGCCCGCGAACACCGACTGCGACGTCGTCCCGTCGGCCTCGACGTCGACCGCGTCGGTGATCAGCCCAGAGCCAAGCTTGACGGCGAGTCGAGCGGCGATCTCCTTGCCCTCGCCGGTCGATGTCACAAGCACAGCCTCAGGCTGCACCTGCGTGACGACCTCTGCGAGCGCCTCCGCGGCGGGCGCGACCAGGAAGTCCGAAAGCGCCGCGTCGTCCACGACGTAGATCTTCTCGGCACCGAAGCGGGCGAGCGTCTCGCGGGCGTTGTCCAGGCCGGCGCCGAGGAACACCGCGGCCGGGGTTCCCATCCGGCGGGCGATGGTCAACAGCTCTGTGGCGGGCTTGCTCACTGCGCCGTCCGCGTGGTCGATGAGGACCAGGATCTCTGCCATGTCGTGCCTTCCCAGCTTTTCGGTGACGAGCGGTGATTCCTTGACCTGGTGATTCGCAGATCAGGGGTGACCAGTGGTCAGGAGGACTAGATGAACTTCTGCGACACGAGGAAATCGGCGAGCTTCACGCCACCGTCACCCTCGTCGACGACCTTGATGCCGGCGGACCGCGGCGGCCGCTTGGTCACCTCGTCCACACGGCTCCACGCCGCCGCCAGTCCGACATCGTCGGCGCCCAGCCCGAGATCGGCCAGCGCGTATGTCGTCACGGGCTTCTTCTTCGCGGCCATGATCCCCTTGAACGAGGGGTACCGGGCCTCGCCGGTCTGGTCGGTGACCGACACGATCGCCGGGAGCGAGGCCTCTATGGTCTCGCTCGCGTCGTCGGTGTCCCGGCGGATCCGTACGGTCCCGCCCTCGACGGTGAGCTCGGAGGCCAACGTGACAGCGGGCAACCCGAGCCGTTCGGCCAGCATCACCGGGACTACCGCCATCCCGGCGTCGGTCGAGGCCATGCCGGTGATGACCAGGTCGTACTCGAGCTTCTCGAGCACCTTGCTCAGGATCAGCGACGTGGCGAGGGCGTCGGACCCGTGGATCGCGTCGTCGACCACGTGCACTGCCGCGTCGCCGCCCATCGACAGCGCCTTGCGCAGCGCGGTGCCGGCCTGTTCGGGCCCCACCGTCACGAAGGTGATGTCCCCGTCCCCGGCGGCCTCGAGCACTCGCAGCGACTGCTCCACCGCGTACTCGTCGAGCTCGCACAGCAGCCCGTCGACTCCGACGCGGTCCGTGGTGCTGTCTGCGGTGAACGCACGGGCGCCGGTGCTGTCCGGCACGAACTTCACGAGTGCGACGATCTTCATGGTCGGTGACCGACCTCCTGTGATGGCGGTCGCGGCGGGTCCGCGGACCGGGCTGGCTCCCGGGTCAGGATGCCCGACGACGTCGGGCGCCGTCGAACCGGGTCCTGCCGAACCCGTCGAGGCCGTAGGTCTGGACGAGCTGTCGTGACTAGGGTCCTGCAGGTGACCGATGCCCTGGCGCTCACCGGGGAACGCACCGTGCCGGGCGCAGCCGGCGAGTCGTACTGGTTCGCCAGGCACGAGGCTGCCTACCTGTGGGCGCGGGAGCGCTACCGGGCTGAGCTGCCCGGTGCCGTGGTCGTCGATGCCGGCAGCGGTGAGGGGTACGGAGCGGCGCTGCTGGCCGGCGCGGGACCGCGGATGGTGCTGGCCTTCGAGCTGGACGGGGGTGCGAGCCGGCACGCGGGCGCCACGTACCCGTCCCTGTCCTCGGTACGCACCAACCTCGTCGCGCTGCCGGTTCGCGATTGTGCGGTCGACCTGCTGGTGAGCCTGCAGGTCGTGGAGCACCTGTGGGACCTCTCAGGGTTCCTGTGCGAGTGCGCCCGCGTCCTCCACCATGGTGGGTCGCTGGCCGTGACCACACCCAACCGACCGGTGTTCTCCCCCGGCCTGCATCGCGGCGAGCGACCCACGAACCCGTTCCACGTCCAGGAATTCGACTCCGGCGAGTTGACGGAGGCGCTGGCCCACAACGGCTTCCAGGCAGTGACGGTCGGTGGGGTGCACCACAGCGAACGGATCGAGCAGTGGGAGCGGTCCCGAGGCACCGGGCTCGTGGCCGCGCAGGTCGCCGCGGTCACAGGGATCGGACCGGTACCCGCGGACACCGCCCGGTTCGTCGCCTCGTGCACTGTCGCCGACTTCCACGTGTCGTCCAGTCCGGTCGGTGCCCAGGACCTGGTGGCCCTGGGCGTACGCCGGTGATCCGGTGATCGGGTGAGCCCGCAGTCGGCGGAGCCCATCGGCTCGTTCGCGCTGGTGCTGCACACCCACCTGCCCTGGCTGGCCCACCACGGCGCGTGGCCGGTGGGTGAGGAGTGGCTGCACCAGGCCTGGGCGACGTCGTACCTGCCGGTCCTCGAGCTGCTCACCCGGCTCGGTGCCGAGGGCGGCACGAACCTGCTGACTCTGGCCGTGACGCCGGTTCTGGCGGCGCAGCTCGACGATCCCTACTGCCAGCATGACTTCCGCCGCTGGTTGGGGTCGTGGCAGCTGCGCGCAGAGGAGCTCGCGGCCAGTACGGATCCAGCGCTGCGCGAGCTGGCCGGGAGGGAGTTCCGTGCCTCGCAGGACGCGCTCGCGCTGGTGGAGGGGCGCTGGTCGGCCGGCCTGTCGCCGGTGCTGCAACCGCTGGTGGACGGCGGGGTCGTCGAGCTGCTGGGGGGCCAGGCGACCCACGCGTTCGCGCCGCTGCTGCCCGATCCGGTCACCGCGTTCGCGCTGCAGACGGGACTGGACGATGCCACCGCGAGGATCGGTCGGCGCCCGGTCGGGATCTGGGCGCCGGAGTGCGGATATCGCCCCGGCCTGGAACAGGTCTACGCCCGGGCAGGCGTAGGGCACTTCCTCGTCGACGGCCCCACCCTGCTGTCCGGCAGACGGTCCACCGCCGACGGCTGGACTGTGGGTGACACCGACGTCGTCGCGTTCGGCCGGGACCTCGAGGTGACGTACCGGGTGTGGTCACCGCGCAAGGGGTATCCGGGCGGGCGCTGGTACCGCGACTTCCATGACCTGCACCATGACAGCGGGTTTCGACCCAGCCGGGTGACGAGTGCGACGACCCCGCCGTCGCGCAAGGCGCCGTACGACAGCGCCGCCGCCGGGGCGGCCGTCGAGCAGGATGCCCAGGACTTCGTCGACGTCGTACGTCGGCGGCTGCTGGAC
>JBDTDW010000158.1:0-6832 GCA_039922855.1 Candidatus Nanopelagicales bacterium
CGGCAACCGGTCGGACCGGCGCGAGTGCGCAGGTCCGACCGGCAGCCACGGGGCGCCCCTTCACCGAGGTGCGCTCTTCGACTCGGCAGTGACGAACAGAAGGATACGAAGCCATCATGGCGGGACAGAAGATCCGCATCAGGCTCAAGGCCTACGACCACGAGGTCATCGACAGCTCGGCGCGCAAGATCGTCGAGACGGTGACTCGCACTGGTGCGTCGGTCGCGGGCCCGGTGCCGTTGCCGACCGAGAAGAACGTCTACTGCGTGATCCGCTCGCCGCACAAGTACAAGGACAGCCGCGAGCACTTCGAGATGCGCACCCACAAGCGCCTCATCGACATCCTCGACCCCACGCCGAAGACCGTCGACTCGCTCATGCGGCTCGACCTGCCGGCGGGCGTCGACATCGAGATCAAGCTCTGAGGACCGACGTAGCGATGAGCAAGCAGACAACAGGACTGCTCGGGCGCAAGCTCGGCATGACCCAGGTGTGGGACGAGAACAATCGCGTTGTCCCCGTCACCGTGGTCGAGGCCGGCCCCTGCGTCGTGACGCAGGTCAAGAACCCCGAACAGGACGGCTACAGCGCGGTCCAGATCGCGTTCGGTGCCATCGATCCGCGCAAGGTCAACAAGCCGGCCACCGGCCACTTTGCGAAGGCCGGTGTGACCCCGCGCCGCCACCTCGTCGAGCTGCGCACCGAGAGCGCCGCCGACTACAGCGTCGGGCAGGAGCTGGCCGTCGACACGTTCGAGGTCGGACAGCTGGTCGACGTCGTCGGGACGACCAAGGGCAAGGGCTTCGCCGGTGTCATGAAGCGGCACGGCTTCCACGGCGTCGGTGCCTCGCACGGCGCCCACCGCAACCACCGCAAGCCTGGCTCGATCGGCGCCTGCGCCACCCCGGGCCGGGTCTTCAAGGGGATGCGGATGGCCGGCCGGATGGGTGGGGTACGCCAGTCCACGCAGAACCTGGTGATCCAGGCCATCGACGCCGAGCGCGGCCTGCTGCTCATCAAGGGTCCCCTGCCTGGCCCCAAGGGCGCGCTGGTACTGGTTCGCAGCCGGGCGAAGGGAGCCTGACCATGCCGACAACGCCTGAGAAGACCGACAAGACTGACACGAACGGGTCCGGGGCCGCTGTGAGCGCCCCGATCCTGCTCGACGTCCGTACCGCCGAGGGCGGCACCGACGGCACGGTCGAGCTGCCAACAGCGACGTTCGGCGTGCAGGTCAACATCCCGCTCATCCACCAGGTGGTGGTGGCCCAGCTGGCCGCGGCCCGCCAGGGCACCCACGACACCAAGCGTCGCGGTGAGGTCCGCGGTGGTGGCCGAAAGCCGTACAAGCAGAAGGGCACCGGTCGCGCCCGTCAGGGCTCGACCAGGGCACCGCAGTTCGTCGGCGGCGGCGTGGTCCACGGGCCGCACCCGCGCGACTATTCCCAGCGGACCCCGAAGAAGATGAAGGCTGCTGCGCTGCGTGGGGCCTTGTCAGACCGGGCCCGCAACGAGCGGATCCACGTACTGGCCGCACTGGTGACAGGTGAGACGCCGTCGACGAAGTCCGCCATCGCCGCGTTGGCCCACGTGTCCGAGCGGCGCAACCTGCTCGTGGTGGTCGAGCGCGACGACGACGTGTCGTGGCTCTCGTTGCGCAACGTCCCGACCGTGCACGTGATCGCAGCCGACCAGCTCAACACCTACGACGTGCTGGTCAGCGATGACGTGATCTTCACGCGGGGCGCCCTCGAGGCGTTCCTGGCCGGTCCCACCACGGGCAAGGGTGCCAAGGCCGTTGCCACCGAGTCCGAGGCTGCCGAGGAGGCATCATGAGGATCGCCGACCCGCGCGACATCCTGCTCGCACCGGTCATCTCCGAGAAGAGCTACGGCCTGCTCGACGAGAACAAGTACACGTTCATCGTCAAGCCGGACGCCAACAAGACCCAGATCAAGATCGCGGTCGAGCAGGTGTTCGGGGTCAAGGTGACCGGCGTCAACACAGCCAACCGGCAGGGCAAGCGGCTCCGGACCAAGTACGGGTTCGGGCGTCGCAAGGACACCAAGCGCGCGATCGTCAGCCTCGCCGAGGGCGACCGCATCGACATCTTCGGCGGTCCGGTCTCCTGACCGGCATCGACGAACCGACGAGGAAGTAACCCCCCATGGGCATCCGTAAGTACAAGCCGACCACCCCGGGCCGTCGTGGCTCCAGCGTGGCCGACTTCGTCGAGCTCACCCGGTCCACGCCGGAGAAGTCGCTCGTGCGTCCACTGCCGAACAAGGGCGGGCGCAACAACAGCGGCCGCATCACCACGCGTCACCAAGGTGGCGGGCACAAGCGTGCCTACCGGGTGATCGACTTCCGCCGGGCCGACAAGGACGGGGTGCCGGCGAAGGTCGCGCACATCGAGTACGACCCGAACCGCACCGCACGGATCGCCCTGCTGCACTTCGCCGACGGCGAGAAGCGCTACATCGTGGCCCCGGAGAAGCTCTCGCAGGGCGACGTGGTCGAGACCGGGCCGGCCTCGGACATCAAGCCGGGCAACAACCTCCCGCTGCGCAACATCCCCGTTGGCACGGTCGTGCACGCCGTCGAGCTGCGTCCCGGTGGGGGCGCCAAGATGGCCCGCTCTGCGGGGTCGAGTATCCAGCTCGTCGCCAAAGACGGTCCGTACGCGCAGCTTCGGCTGCCCTCCGGGGAGATCCGCAACGTGGATGTGCGCTGCCGGGCCACCATCGGCGAGGTCGGCAACGCCGAGCAGAGCAACATCAACTGGGGCAAGGCCGGCCGGATGCGCTGGAAGGGCAAGCGCCCGACCGTGCGCGGTGTCGCCATGAACCCGGTGGACCATCCCCATGGTGGTGGTGAGGGCAAGACCTCCGGTGGACGCCACCCGGTCAACCCCAACGGCAAGCCCGAGGGTCGCACTCGTCAGGCCAACAAGGTCAGCGACAAGTTCATCGTCCGCCGCCGCAAGTCCGGCAAGAAGCGCTAGGGGAACCGCGATGCCTCGCAGCCTGAAGAAGGGCCCCTTCGTCGACGGCCACCTCGCCAAGAAGGTCGACGACCAGAACACCAAGGGCACCCGCAACGTGATCAAGACGTGGTCGCGCCGATCCATGATCGTGCCGGACATGCTCGGTCACACGATCGCGGTGCACGACGGCCGCAAGCACATCCCGGTGTTCGTCACCGAAAACATGGTCGGTCACAAGCTGGGCGAGTTCGCGCCCACCAGGACCTTCCGTGGCCACGTCAAGGACGACCGGAAGGCCCGTCGCCGCTAGGCGGCGGGGACCGGGAGCGACTGATACGACATGAGCACCACGACCAGCAAGGGGACAGCGATGCAAGCCAGGGCACAGGCGCGCCACGTGCGTGTGACGCCTATGAAGGCCCGCCGGGTGATCGACATCATCCGCGGACTTCAGGCCGTCGAGGCTCAGGCGATCCTGCACTATGCGCCGCAGGCGGCCAGCGAGCCGGTGGGCAAGGTGCTCGACAGTGCCATCGCCAACGCCACCAACAACCTCAACCTCGACCCCGACTCGCTGTTCGTGAGCGAGGCGTTCGTGGACGAGGGTCCGACGCTCAAGCGATTCCGTCCCAGGGCGCAGGGCCGCGCCTACCGGATCCGCAAGCGCACCAGCCACATCACTGTCATCGTCGAGTCGCGGCCGACCGCCCCGGCCTCGACCCGGAAGAAGGGGTGACCCGGCCGTGGGCCAGAAGATCAACCCGTACGGGTTCCGCTTGGGGATCACCACCGACTACCGCTCACGCTGGTTCGCCGACTCCTCCAAGGTCGGTCAGCGATACCGCGACTATGTGTCCGAGGACGTGCAGATCCGCAAGCTCATGAGCAAGGGCATGGAGCGTGCAGGCATCAGCAAGGTCGAGATCGAGCGGACCCGCGAGCGGGTCCGGGTCGACATCCACACCGCTCGACCCGGCATCGTCATAGGCCGCCGCGGCGCCGAGGCCGACCGCATCCGCGGCGACCTGGAGAAGCTCACCGGCAAGCAGGTGCAGCTGAACATCCTCGAGGTCAAGAACCCCGAGGTGGACGCACAGCTGGTCGCCCAAGGTGTCGCCGAGCAGCTCTCGAGCCGCGTCTCGTTCCGTCGGGCCATGCGCAAGTCGATGCAGTCCGCCACCAAGGGCGGAGCCAAGGGCATCCGGGTTCAGGTGTCCGGCCGTCTGGGCGGAGCGGAGATGAGCCGGACCGAGTTCTACCGCGAGGGCCGGGTCCCGCTGCACACGCTGCGCGCGGACATCGACTACGGCTTCTACGAGGCCCGCACGACATTCGGTCGCATCGGTGTCAAGGTGTGGATCTTCAAGGGCATCGTGTCCGGCTCGCGCGCGGAGCGCGAGGCGGCGGCGGCCACCGCACGGCTGGGAGCTCGCGCGGGTCGTCCGGGTGCCGTCCCTGGAGCCGCTGCCGGTGCAACCCGCCCGCGTGCCGCCCACCCGGAGGAGGGCGCCACCACGCCGGTGGCGGTCGAGAGTGCCGGTGACAGCTCGGTCGTCGACTCGGCTGCACTGGTCGACGCTGTCGCAGCTGTCGCGGCGGCCGACACGGTCGCGACCGACGCTGCGGTGTCCGGAACGGAGTCCTGACATGTTGATCCCCCGCAGGGTCAAGCACCGCAAGCAGCACCACCCCAACCGTCACGGGGCCGCCAAGGGCGGCACCGTGGTCACGTGGGGCGAGTGGGGACTGCAGGCACTTGAGCCCGCGTACGTCACGAACCGCCAGATCGAGGCGGCTCGTATCGCGATGACCCGCCACATCAAGCGCGGCGGCAAGGTCTGGATCACGATCTACCCGGACCGTCCCATCACGAAGAAGCCGGCCGAGACCCGGATGGGTTCGGGCAAGGGCTCGCCGGAGTGGTGGGTCGCCAACGTCAAGCCCGGACGAGTGATGTTCGAGCTGGCGTACCCGAACGACAACATTGCGCGCGAGGCGCTGCAGCGGGCGGCCCACAAGCTGCCCATGAAGTGCCGGATCATCCGGCGCGAGGTAGGTGACGTGTGATGGCGGTCGGGACCACGCCCGCGGACCTGCGCGTGCTGACCGACGAGGAGCTCGTCGAGAAGCTGCGCGAGTCGAAGGCAGAGCTGTTCAACTTGCGTTTCCAGGCGGCGACCGGCCAGCTGGAAAGCCACGGCCGGCTGCGAGCGGTCCGCACGGACATCGCCCGCATCTACACGATCATGCGCGAGCGTGAGCTCGGCATCACTCCGGTCGAGAGCACGGAGGGTGCAGCATGAGCGAGAATGGGGCAGCAGTGACCGAGGCCGAGCGTGGCTCGCGCAAGACCCGTGAGGGCCTTGTCGTCAGCGACAAGATGGACAAGACCGTTGTCGTCGCCGTCGAGGACCGCTTCAAGCACCCGATGTACGGCAAGGTCGTGCGTCGCACGAGCAAGCTGAAGGCGCACGACGCGGACAACGCCGCAGGTATCGGGGACCGGGTGCTTCTCATGGAGACGCGACCGGTGTCAGCGACCAAGCGTTGGCGCATCGTCGAGATCCTCGAGAAGGCCAAGTAGCCGGATCGGGGCGCAGCCGGTCGGTGACGGGCGGCTGTACCACAGAAGACGCACGTAGACGGAAGATCGTTCGTTCCGCCAGGCTCGGGGCAGAACCTGAGAACCGGCGCGACAACCAGGAGACAGAACAGTGATCCAGCAGGAGTCGCGACTTCGCGTCGCCGATAACACGGGTGCAAAGGAAATCCTCTGCATCCGGGTGCTCGGCGGCTCGGGTCGACGCTACGCGGGCATCGGCGACGTCATCGTGGCCACCGTCAAGGACGCCATCCCCGGTGGCGCCGTGAAGAAGGGCGACGTGGTCAAGGCCGTCATCGTGCGTACAAAGAAGGAGCGTCGACGGGTCGACGGGTCGTACATCCGGTTCGACGAGAACGCTGCGGTCATCCTCAAGACCGACGGGGAGCCGCGCGGGACGCGCATCTTCGGCCCGGTCGGCCGCGAGCTGCGTGAAAAGCGTTTCATGAAGATCATCTCACTTGCACCGGAGGTGCTCTGACATGAAGAGCCTTAACGTCCGCAAGGGCGACACCGTCCAGGTGATCACGGGCAAGGACCGCGGCCAGACCGGAAAGGTCATCGCGGTCTACCCCGAGACCAACCGGGTCCTCGTCGAGGGTGTGAACCAGATCAAGAAGCACACCAAGATCAGCTCGAACCAACGCGGCGCCAAGACCGGCGGCATCGTGACGACGGAGGCCGCGATCCATGCCTCCAACGTGATGGTCGTGGACCCCAGTGACAACCGGCCCACGCGCATAGGCGCGCGGCGCGAGACGGTCACCAAGAACCGCCCGGACGGCACGTCGTACGAATCGACCCGCAGCGTCCGCATCTCCAAGCGGACCGGTAAGGACATCTGATGACCACCAGCACCGACAGCGCTGCGCGGACCCAGCCGCGGCTGAAGGCCCGCTATCGCGAGGAGATCGTACCGGCGCTGCGCGAGCAGTTCGCGTTCGGCAACGTCATGCAGGTACCAGGTGTGACGAAGGTCGTAGTGAACATGGGCGTGGGTGAGGCAGCCCGCGACTCCAAGCTCATCGAGGGCGCGATCCGCGACCTGGCCGCCATCACCGGACAGAAGCCCCAGGTCACCAAGGCTCGTAAGTCGATCGCCCAGTTCAAGCTGCGCGAGGGCATGCCGATCGGCGCGCACGTCACGTTGCGCGGTGACCGGATGTGGGAGTTCCTGGATCGGCTGCTGACCATCGCACTGCCCCGTATCCGCGACTTCCGAGGGCTCTCCCCGCGGCAGTTCG
>JBDTDW010000159.1:0-10472 GCA_039922855.1 Candidatus Nanopelagicales bacterium
TTGGCGTCGAGGAACACAGCTTCGGCAGGTTCGACGAGGGAGCGCAGCTCGACGAGCAGCGCGGCGTTCCCCAGCTCGTCGGCATCGACGTTGAAGACGTACAGGAACGGCTTGGCGATCAGCAGGAAGAGCTCGCGCAATGGTTCGCGGTCCAGGCCACACCCGAAGATCGTCTGGCCCGCCGAGAGTACCTCGTACGCGGCCTGCGCCGCAGCCAGGGCTGCTACCCGATCCTTGTTGACCCGGGCCTCCTTCTGCAGCCGTGGCAACGCCTTCTCCACGGACTGCAGGTCGGCCAAGATCAGCTCTGTGTTGATGGTCTCGATATCGCCCTTGGGCGAGACCTCGCCATCGACGTGCACCACGTCCGGATCGGTGAACACTCTGATCACCTGGCAGATCGCGTCGGACTCCCGGATGTTCGCCAGGAACTTGTTGCCGAGCCCGGCACCCTCACTGGCGCCACGCACGATCCCGGCGATGTCCACGAACGACACCGACGCCGGCAGCTGGCGCTCGGATCCGAACACCGCGGCAAGGACCGCGAGGCGGGGGTCAGGCACCCCGACGACCCCGACGTTCGGCTCGATGGTGGCGAACGGGTAGTTCGCGGCGAGCACGTCGTTCTTGGTCAGCGCGTTGAACAGTGTCGACTTGCCGACGTTGGGCAACCCGACGATGCCGATGGTGAGTGCCACGAGCGGGGAGTCTATCCGCGCGTCGCGTAAGTACCGACCGGCAGGATCTCGAACACCTGCGCGTCTCCGCTCGAGAAGACAATGCGAAGCGCGGGGGAAGCGGCGAGCGCCTTCGGGTCGAGCTGACGGGTGAGCCCACCGATCACACGATCCCCCACGGCGATATAGCGGACGCGGTACTTCGTCGCCAGGGCACGCTCGCGGGAGTCGGTAGCCATCTGCGCAGCGTGGTCGAGCAGGTACCAGCGTTCCTGCCACTGCACGGACTTCCACAGGTCGCTCTTTGGTCCGAACATCGGCGCCACGTCCGCGATCGGATACATCCACATCGAGCCGTCGAAGGAGTCGTTGAGCACGCGCTCCCCGGGGCGTACGTGCGCACCGAGCCAGGCGTAGCTCTCCCGGTCGGAGGCCGTGACCACGGAGTAGTAGTAGTAAGTGCCCTCGCCCAGGACCGCGGACAGGGCAGCCGCCGGCACGGCGACCAGCGAGGCGGCCGCAGCCAGCGCGACCACAGCGACCACGCGGACCCGCGGGGCCACGAACCCAGCGACACCGATCCCGACGAAGACGGCCAACGGCACCGCGAGGGTCGACATGATGCGATAGCCGTTGGAGTACCAAGGGGTTGCGAGTCCCAGGGCCGTAGCGTTGTCGCGCAGGCAGGACCAGGCGAGCACAGCCAGGAACGCAGACCCGCCGAGCAGCGCCAACAACACACTGGACCGGCGGGAGGCCCAGACACCCACGGCCAGCAGGATCGAGACCCCGACCACAAGCCAGAACTGCACGTGACCCCAGTGCCCGGTGACCTGGGCGGCGCTGACCAGGCTGAACCAGGCATCGTGCATCGCCTTCACGGAGTCCGTGGCGCGCGCCTGTGAGTGCCCGGTCCGCTCGGCCAGGCCACCGCCGAGATACGACATGATCGGGAACAACAAGACCAAGGTCCCCCCGAGCGCCACTGCCAGACCGGCGAGAACCCGACGCCACCGCGCCCGCGTCCCGACGGCGACGGCGACCACCATCGGAGCGCCGATGACGATCGCTGACACCACCTCGGAGCTGTGCACCGCGAATGCCCCGGCGACTGCGGCAGCCAGCAGCAGTCCGGCGCGTGCACCGAGCTTCGGCAGCGCTGCGGCCGGGATCAGTACGGCCGGCATGAGCGCCACTCCCGCGACCAGCGCCAGACCGCCCCAGGGCAGATTCGTCCACGGCAGCCCGGGCAGCACGGCCATGACGATCGCGGCGGTGCCGGCGGCGACGTCGGGGTCGACCGCGACCCGGGGGCTCAGACCCACCAGCCGCCGGGTCAGTACGAAGGCTCCGATCGGCAGGGCGGCGCATGCCAGCGTCGCCACGACGACCTGGAACGCCAGCTCGACACCCACCCCGGTGATCTGCACGATCAGCGCGGATACCAGGTGCAGCCCAAGCGGGTAGAACGCGACACCCCCCGACCCGCTGCTCAGATCGGTCGCGATGATCGCGTCCGGGTGCAAGGTTCCGAGCAGGACGATGCGATGGATGAAGATCCCTGCGTTCGCACCGTCGTCGTACGGCGGAACCGCCAGTGGCGACCCGATGGCGTGGGCCCACAACCAGGACGCCAGCGCGACACTCACGACCAGCGGGATATGAGAAACGTTCGGCCGAGGCCGGCGTACGGGCCGGGTCCGCCACGACCACGCCAGCGCCGCCACGGCGACGACCAGGACCGGCAGCGCGACCGTCTGCCACTCGACCCGGACCCCGAGCAGGTCGCAGGAGGTCGCGAACGCGAACAGCAACCCGATCGACGCCCCCGGAGCCACCGCGAGGGCTGCCAGGCGCGACCACCCCGGCAGGACCCACTCGATCAGGGCCAGGCCCGGCACCCAGACAAGGATCACGGCGCACACGAGCGTGATGACCACGCCGCCCATCCGTGTCCCTCCTGTGCCCCACGCCGCCGGGAGCCGACACTAGGTGACGAAGTCCGCCGCCTCCACGTTCCCGCTGCCCGCGCACGAGTCTGAACCGCCCGGGCGCACCGCATCCGAAGGCACTGTCGGAGGGTCGCGCGACAGTGTCGTCATGAGTCTTGCGGTTGCGGTGGTCATCGCTCTGGTCCTGGGTTTGCTCGTCGGCACGGTCATCGGGTGGGCGCTCAGCCTCGAGCGCGGGCTCAGCCGACACAGCGACGCCGTGAGCCGCGCGGCCCAGAACCAGCTCGCCAGCCGGGGCGCCGCCGCCGAGCGGGCAGCCGTGGAGGCCCTCGTACGCCCGCTCGGCGACACGCTGGGACGGGTCAGCGACCAGCTCGCCCGAGCCGAGGTAGAGCGAGCCGCGGCGCAGGCCGAGCTGCGCGAGCAGGTCCGCCGCACTGCCGAGGGTGCGGAGTCGCTGCGCAGCGAGACCGGACGACTGGTTACCGCGCTGCGTCGCAGCGAGGTCCGCGGCCGCTGGGGTGAGGTGCAGCTGCGCCGCCTGGTGGAGTCGTCCGGCCTGATCGAGCACGTCGACTTCACCGAGCAGCACACCAGCCACGGGGAGGACGGCGACGGCACCGTACGCCCCGACCTGGTCGTGCACCTTGCCGACGGGCGCCACGTCGTGGTGGACGCCAAGGTCGCACTTTCGGCGTACCTCGACGCGGCTGCGGCCACCGATGACGCGACCCGCGACGCCGCCCTGTCCCGTCATGCCCACGAGGTGATGGCCCACGTGGAACGGCTGTCTGCCAAGTCGTACTGGCGACGATACGACTCCCCCGAGTTCGTCGTCCTCTTCCTGCCGGCCGACGCCCTCTTGGCCAGCGCACTGGACGTACGGCCAGACCTGCTCGAGCGCGCGTTCTCCCAGGACGTGGTGCTCGCCACCCCGACGACGCTGATGGCGCTGCTGCGCACCGTGTCCTACGCGTGGCGTCAGGACGCGGCCGCCCGCAACGCCGCCGAGGTACACGCGCTGGGGCGTGAGCTGCACACCCGGTTGGCCACGATGGGCGGGCACCTGTCCAGGCTCGGCTCGTCGCTAGATGCCGCCGTGGAGCAGTTCAACAAGACCATCGGCTCGATGGAGAGCCGGGTGCTGGTGAGCGCGCGCCGGCTGGCCGACCTCGGGGTCGTTACTGCGGCCGACGACGACGCCGGGCTCTCGAGGACACGCTCTGTCACAACTACCACACGTTACGTGTGCGCACCGGACCTGACCGGCGGCGACGTCTTGCCCTCCATTGACCTTGCGGTCGCCGACACACCCGACTCCGTCCCGTACCGTTGACCCGTGAGCTCCCAGCCCGGCACCGCCGCCACCTCCCCTGACCCGGCGCTGCCGTCGTACGACCCGCTGTTCGAGGACCCGTCCGCTCCCGAACCGCCAGCAACCAACGGCACAGCCACCGGGGCCGGCGCGGCTGCTCACGAGCCGGCCCCGAACGAGGCGCCCGCCCGCGTGCCAGAGCCCTACCGACCGGCCCCGATCCCGGTGACGGCGAGTGCTCCCGCGACGGCTTCTGCCTGGGACACCCCCGTCGCCCCGGCCGCCGGCGGGCGGGCCGGACGCCCGGTCGACACCGGTCGGCTCTACCATTCCGCGGGTGCCGACGGCCCTGCCACCTCCGAAGCGATCCCCGCGCTCCCGCTGCGCCGTGAGGCAATCGTGGCCACGCCTGCGGTGGCGGCGATCCCGTTGCTCAGCGACCCCGTCGCCACCGCATCGGGCGAGGCCCCCGCACCCGCTGCTCGCCCGGTGAGCGCTCAAACGGGGCGTGGGCTCACCTACCTCGGGGTGGCGGCTGTCATCACCGGTCCCACGTTGCTCGTCGGGCTGGTGCAAGCGGTTATGTCGCACCAGATCGGGTGGTTCACCGGGTTGGTGCTGCTGGTGGCCAGTACCTATGCAGCCCTCACCGTGCGACGCCTGGACTTCGCTGCAGCAGTCGTCGTTCCCTCGCTGGCGTTCCTCGTCACGACCCTGATCGCCGGTCAGCTCGCATTGGAGAGCGGCGGGTCGCTGATGCTCCGCGAGAGCTACATGATCTTTCGTACGCTGGCGGTCAACGCCCCATGGATCCTCGCGGCAACGGCGATCGCAGCCGTCATCGTGCTCGTACGCCGCCGCAGGGAATCGCTGCACCCAGCGACGTGACGCACGCGCAGAGTCCCGCCCGTTAGAACTCGGTCGGCTCCGGATCGTCGGAAGCGGCCGACACCGTGCCCGCCTTCGTCGCAGCGAGCTCGGCGGCGCGTAGGTCCCGGCGCAGCGCCGCCGGCAGCGCGAACACGAGGTGCTCGGAGGCCGTGGAGACCTCCTCGACCTCACTCCACCCGCGCTCGGCCAGCCAGTCGAGAACCCCGGTGACGAGCAGCTCGGGGACGGAGGCGCCGCTGGTGAGCCCCACGGTCGGGGCGTCCACGAACCAGGCGGCGTCGAGCTCGTCGGCATGATCGACCCGGTACGCGGCCCGGGCCCCCGCCTCCAGCGCGACCTCCACCAGCCGGACCGAGTTCGAGGAGTTGGCCGAGCCCACGACCACCATCACGTCACTTCGCGGCGCGATGACCTTGACCGCACCCTGCCGGTTCTGGGTGGCGTAGCAGATGTCGTCGCTGGGCGGGTCCACCAGCTGTGGTAGCCGGGCGCGCAGCCGGGCGACGGTCTGGTCGGTCTCATCGACCGACAACGTCGTCTGGGACAGCCACACCACCTTCTCGCCCGGTTCGACGTCGAGGCGGTCGGCATGCTCGGGGCTGTCCACCAGCGTGATGTGCTCGGGCGCCTCGCCGGTCGTCCCGACGACCTCCTCGTGACCCTCGTGGCCGATCAGCAGGATGCGGTAGCCCTCGTCGGCGAACCGCCGGGCCTCGTTGTGCACCTTCGTGACCAGCGGGCAGGTGGCATCCAGAGTGCGCAGCCCACGCTGGGCCGCCGCCTCCAGGACCGAGGGGGCGACGCCGTGCGCGCTGAACACGACCCGGGCGCCCTCAGGGACCTCGTCGGTCTCATTGACGAAGATGGCACCACGGCGCTCCAACGCGGTGACGACGTGCTTGTTGTGCACGATCTCCTTGCGGACGTAGACCGGCGGCCCGTACAGATCGAGAGCCTTCTCCACGGTCACGACAGCGCGGTCGACCCCAGCGCAGTATCCCCTCGGCGCTGCCAGCAGCACCCGCTTGACGGTCGGGGACACGGAGGAGGACACAGCTCCATGTTAGGCGCCCCAACCCGAGCGACGGGCCGCCGGCACCGAGCCGCGGTCGTCGGCCACTGGCCCTAGGGTCGACCCGTGGCGCTGGAAACCTCCCCGGAACATCCGGCCGCGGTACGTACCATCGCGCGGGCAATGATGGGCTACGTCGACCGGCTCGGGGCGGTCTGGATCGAGGGCCAGGTCGCTCAGCTGACCCGCCGGCCCGGCGCGGGACTGGTGTTCTTCACGCTGCGTGACACCGAGGCAGACATGAGCCTGTCCGTGACCTGCCCGCCGCGGCTGCTCGAGGCGGTGTCACCGTCGCTGGCGGAAGGTCAGCGCGTCCTGGTTTTGGCCAAGGCCGAGTTCTACGCCGGGCGGGGCTCGATCTCGTTCCGGGCCACGCAGATCCGGCCGGTGGGGCTGGGCGAGCTGTTGGCCCAGCTGGAGCGTCTGAAGTCGGTCCTCGCCGCGGAGGGCCTGTTCGACCCGGGTCGCAAACGCACCCTCCCCTTCCTGCCGCGCTGCGTCGGGCTGATCTGTGGACGGGCCAGTGACGCCGAGCGCGACGTCGTCGAGAACGCGCGTCACCGTTGGGCCGCTGTGAGGTTCACGGTGCGTGAGGTCGCGGTCCAGGGTCCGCGCGCGGTGCCGGAGGTGGTGGCCGCGCTGTACGAGCTCGACCGTGATCGCGACGTCGACGTCATCGTCGTCACCCGCGGCGGCGGCTCGGTCGAGGACCTGCTGCCGTTCTCCAACGAGGGCCTGCTGCGTGCGGTCTCGGGATGCGCGACGCCGGTCGTCAGCGCCATAGGCCACGAGAAGGACAGTCCACTGCTGGACCTTGTCGCAGACGTCCGCGCCTCCACCCCGACGGACGCCGCCCGCCACATCGTTCCGGACATGGCCGAACAGGCCCGTGCCGTCGCGGAGCTGCGCTCCCGTGCCGGTCGGGCCGTCTCCGGCTCGCTGCTGCGCGCCGAACGCTGGCTGCACGACGTCCGCGCACGACCTGTTCTGCGCGACCCGGCGGTACTCGTCCAGAGCCGGGCGGAGGCGGTGGACCAGCTCCTCGCACGCGCCCGCCAGTCGTTCGGGAACCGCCTCGACCGCAGCGCGGACGAGATCGTGCACACCCGGGCCCGCGTGCGTTCCCTGTCCCCCGCCGCCACCCTGGACCGCGGCTACGCGCTGGTGCAGCTCCAGGACGGGCGGGTGGCCCTCGACGCGGACAGCATCGGCGAGGGGGACGCGCTGAGGGTCAGGTTGGCCCGCGGGCGGCTGCAGGCCGTCCGCGTCGGGGCTCCCGCCGCCCTCTAGGGTCTGCCGCATGCCAGCCGTCCCCACGCCACAGACTCCCGACGTCCCCGAGCTCGGCTTCGAGCAGGCCCGGGACGAGCTGGCCGACGTCGTACGCCGCCTCGAGGCCGGTGGCACGACGCTGGAGGAGTCGCTGGTGCTGTGGGAACGGGGGGAGGCCCTCGCCGAGCTGTGCCAGCGCTGGCTCGACGGCGCTCGGGCCCGCCTCGATGCGGCCCGCACAGCCGCTCCCGAGCAGGCCGACTGACCGCTCGCGGTGCCCTTCAGATCCGGTGCAAGGACGAGGCCACGGCGTCCAGCTCGGGCCACTGCGCGGACCCGGTGACGACGTAGGTCACCTTGCTCGTGCCGGCGATCACCACGAGAACCAGGCTGCGGGTGGTGCCGTCCCCGGACACGAGTCGCTGCCACGACCTACCCGACAGCACCACGGTGGCAGGCCCGGTTGCAACCGGGTCCCCCGCGTCGCTGGTGCCGCGGACGTAGTCGACGTCGGCGGTGTCGGACTGCTCCAGTGCCGCGTACTGCTGGTCGGCCGTCAGCCATCCCACATGCAGCGCGGTACGGCCGTCCACGGTCGGCGTGATCCGCGCACTCGTCGCCCGCCAACCGGCGGGCAGCGCGTTCGGTACGAGCACCGGCCACGTCACCGACGAGGCGAAGGCGGTGGCCACCGGCGCCCAGTCCACGACCTGCTGCACCGTGGTAGGCCTGCGCCACGGCATGGCGATCAGCAATACAACGGCTATGACGACCCCGAGCGAGATCATCATGTCCCGGATGCCCTGGCGCATCCGGCGCGCGGAACGCTCGGCCGGGGTGAGCTGGGCCACGGGGGGCACCCCCACGTCCGGTTGCGCCCTCGCAGGAACGACGTCTGGCTGTGACGCCGCAGGAACGGCCGTCGAAGAACCCTGGTCCACTGCCCCATCCTCCCCCGCCCGCGAGCGCGCGACGCACCAGGTCGGGTCCACGAACAGCTCCGTGCGACCTCCACGCCTGCTCTACGCTGCTGGCACCGAGCCCACCACAGCACCCCGACGGAGGCCCCGTGTCCGACGCCAGCACTCATCACACGCCGGAAGCCCCTGACCGCAACCTGGCCCTTGAGCTGGTACGGGTCACCGAGGCTGCCGCGATGGCCGGTGCTCGCTGGGTCGGGCGTGGGGACAAGAACGGCGCGGACGGGGCTGCCGTCAACGCGATGCGCACCCTGGTGACCTCTGTCGCGATGGCCGGCACCGTGGTCATCGGCGAGGGTGAGAAGGACAACGCACCGATGCTGTTCAACGGGGAGCAGATCGGTGACGGCACCGGTCCGGAGTGCGACGTCGCGGTAGATCCGATCGACGGCACAACACTCACGGCGAAGGGGATGCCCAACGCTCTGTCGGTGCTGGCGGTGTCCGAGCGCGGGACAATGTACGACCCGTCCGCAGTGTTCTACATGGAGAAGCTGGTTACCGGCTCGGCGGCGGCCGACTTCGTCGACATCAACGCACCGGTCATCGACAACCTGCGGGCGGTCGCCAAGGCCAAGGGCGAGCGCGTCGAGAACCTCACGGTCGTCGTCTTGGACCGGCCGCGCCACGAACAGGTGGTTCGTGAGATCCGCGAGGCGGGCGCTCGCATCACGTTCATCCTCGACGGTGACGTGGCCGGCGCCATCATGGCGGCTCGCGAGGGCACCGGGGTCGACCTGTTGCTGGGCGTCGGTGGGACTCCGGAAGGAGTCATCACGGCATGCGCGATCAAGTGCCTCGGTGGTGTGATCCAAGGCCGGCTCTGGCCCAAGGACGATGCTGAGCGGATCCGCGCGCTCGATGCCGGTCACGACCTCGGTCGCGTTCTCTTCACCGATGATCTCGTGACCGGCGACAACGTCTTCTTCGTCGCGACCGGGGTCACGGACGGCGAGCTGCTCGAGGGAGTGCGCTACGGCAACGGGCGCGCGACGACCCACTCGATCGTCATGCGCAGCAAGAGCGGAACGATCCGAGAGGTCAAGAGCGAGCACAGGCTCACCAAGCTGGGTCTTTACGCCGCAGTCGATTTCGGCCGCATCGGCTGACCCCATCGCGGCAGCCCGTCAGGATCAGCGCTTGTTGTTCGGACCCCTGGGCCGATGCACGTCGACTCCTCCGAAGATCGCTGCACCCCTGATGATCAGGACCGGCGCCCCCGCTGCAGTCGGCTCCCGGGGGACCGAGTGACCGCCGAAGATCGCGAATCCCTCGTTGCGCACAGCGATTCCGTCCGGCACCGTGATATCGACACCGCCGAAGAGAGCGGTGATGGTCAGCACGGTCTCGTGGCTGGTGAGCACGGCTTCGGTGAAGTCCATCTCACCACCACCGAAGATCGCGACCGCTGTGAGCTCGGGCCTGACGATCCATGCCCCGGACCGTTCGAACCCACCGAACACCGCAACCGCCGTCGCCTCCCCCTCACCGGCGAGCTCCGGCCGCACGACAAGACCGGACGTGGAACCGGCCGGAGCAGACGGCGCCCGCACCAGGTCGACGCCGCGGCTCTCCGGCACCGCCAGCGTCCCCGGCGGGACCGGGAGGTCGTGCAGGACCGGGACGAGGTCGCCATAGGTCGCCGCCTGGTAAGTGGCGGAGAGCCGCTCCTCGTGCTCCACCGGGGACAGCCTCCCCTCGGCGTAGGCGTCGCGCAGCAGGTCGGCCACCCGCTCACGGTCCGCGTCGGAGGCGCGCATCCTTAGCGCAGCCTGCACCGGATCGGGATCGGGCTCGTGCGCGGGCTCGGCGTCCTGATTCATGTACCCAACGCTACCGACAGTGGTCGGTGGGGAGCAGCGGCCGCACCGCACGCGACGCCGTGCGATTCGGGCGGCGCCGACTGTGCCCAGAAACGACAGCAACCGCTGTCCGCCCCTGGAGGCGGCCAGCGGGTGCTGCTCGTCAGCGACTGTTCAGTACCAGCGGTGCCGTTGCCAGAAAGACCAAGCGCTGCAAGGGGTTCCATAGGTTCCCCTGATGTAGGCCAGGCCCCACTTGATCTGGACCACGGGGTTGGTACGCCAGTCCTTGCCGAACTTCGCCATCTTGCCGCCGGGCTGGGCCTGCGGGATGCCACGGGCCCCACTCCCGCGATTCCAGGCGTACTGGTTCCAGGCACTCTCCTTGCCCCACATGCGAGCGACGCACGCGAACTGGGGGAAGCTCCAATGGTACTTAGCAAGCATGTAGGTCTGGGCATACCACAGGTTGAACTTCTTGTTACCAAAGCGATAGGGCGCCACAGCCGGC
>JBDTDW010000160.1:0-7471 GCA_039922855.1 Candidatus Nanopelagicales bacterium
CCCACGGCCGCTGACGAGCGAGCCCTCATCCGCCTGGCGCGCATCGAGCTGCGCACCCCACCCCAGCGAATCACCGTGTCCTTCGACCCCGACCCCGGATGAATGTGACCCGCGGTGCGCCCGAGGCACCGCAGGCCCCAATCATGCTCCACGGGAGGTCCCGCAGCAGGAAGGACCGGGAGCACAGCGTTCGAACATTATGCTGGCTCATGCTCGTGCCGTGGCGCTCGTCGTCTGCTCCGCGGACGCCACCGTCCACTACCGGGATGGCACTGCTGACCCTGGTGACAGGCCTTGGCCTCCTCCTGACCGCCTGCGGCACAGCTGTCGCGAGCTCCACGACACACAACCCCACCACGTCCGTGACCACGGTCCCCTCCACCGCACCGCCCCCGACCGCAGCTGCCACCCCGCACGCCCCTCCGCGAGCCGAGGTCCTGCTTGCTCTAGGTGACTCCGTTCCCGCCGGCAACGCCTGCGGCTGCGAGACGTACGTATCCCTGATCGCCGCCCAGATGGCGAGCCGGACCGGGATCTCGATCACCGCCAGAAACGACGCCGTGTCAGGCCTGGACAGCGCCGGTCTACTGGCCTCGCTGGGCATCGGGAGCCCCACCGCTGCAGACGTCGCGCGCGCCAACGTCGTGATCATCACCATAGGTGCCAACGACTTCTCGGTCCCCCCGGACGGAGCCAGGTGTGGGGCGGCAACCTCTTGCTATTCGAGCGGGCTCGCGGCCCTGGCGGCGAACGTCAGCGCCACGATCACCCGGATCCGGGCAATACGACCCGGACCACCCGCGACGGTGGTGCTGACCGGGTACTGGAACGTCTGGCAGGACGGGACAGTCGCAGCCCAGATGGGCGCACGCTTCGTCCAGCTCAGCCGTGCCATCACATCTGCCACCAATGACGTCCTCCGGCAGGTGGCAAGATCGCACGGTGTCCGTTACGTGGACCTCGTGCAACCCTTCCTCGGGCCAAGAGGTGACGCCGACGACACGAACCTGCTGGCCCCGGACGGTGACCACCCCGACGCCACCGGCCACCAGGTGATCGCCGCCGCGATCCTGCAGGCCGTGCCGTCCCTGCTGCAGCGCCCCGCATAGCGATTCGGACACGTCCAAGATCCTCTGATCCGTCACGGTCAGGGCGTCATTGCCACGACGAAGTCCTTGCTGAACCGGTGCAGATAGATCGTCGCGTCCCGCCAGATCGAGGGTAAGATCCGTTGGCCCACAACGCGCCCGTCGATGTGTCTATACACGAAGGAACTCGGCCAGGACTTGTTCATGTCGAGCATCACTGCCGTCCGCGCGTGGACCAGAGTCATAGCAGTGGCCATGTCCACGGCCGCCAGCTCCGAGCCATAGGCGTACACCAGCGCACCGTCTGCGAGCTGGCCCAGGGCGGACCGGTTTGCATTCGGCAGTCCGCCGTTGGCCTGACCCCAAGCGCCCGGTGAGTCCGAAGCCGAGGCCTGCGACTGGTACCGGGAGACAAGCGGTCGCAGGTTCTGCCGTACGACGACGGCGCCGGGCATCAAACTGAGGTCCTGCCCCCAAACGCCCACCTTGATGCGGCCGCTCGCAAAGATCTCGAACGCCGCATTTCCGGCAACCATCGGTCGGACCAGCTGACCGGCGTAGAAGTAGCCGCCCACGTCGTCGGCCAGGCGAAAGCCCCCGTTGAACGCGGCCACCATGCGCGGCACCCAAGTTGCCGGCTGGGTGTCGGCAGCCATGCTCGGGCCGGCCTCAGGGACCTTGTACCCGGGCACGTAGCGGAACCTCAGGCGCGAGGCGTCCATCCACAGCAACCCGATCCGGCCACCGGCCGTGTGTGCCACATAGACGTACGGAGCCCCGGCGACTGGGGCGCCGTACGAGACCCACCGCAGCCCGGCAACAACCGGCGGCGTCAGGTGCGCAGGCGCTGCCGTGGCCGGACGCGACGGAGCCGGACGCGACGGGGCCGGACTTGCGCCGTCGCCCGGGGACGACCGCGTCGAAGTAGGAGACGCAGCACCCGGACCGGAGGGCGCGGAAGCTCCGGACGCTGGCGCGGCGCCGCAGCCGGCGAGTACCGCGACCAACACCGATGACACGGCTGTTGCGAGCACCGCGGCCGCGGCCGGCCGCCGGGTCGGCACAAGGACGGCCGACCCACTGAACCGCATGCCGCCTCCGCCTGCCTCGGGGCTCGAACTTCTCCCGACACGACGTTATGCAGCGAACAGTTCCTTGACGGCAATCACTTCGTGCGGATCCGGCAAACTGCGGGCGCAACTCACCCTGGCCACGCCCCCGGGAGTTCACCGCATGCAGCGCGCCCCCACCGCGACCCAATGCGTCGCGAGAGCGGAGCACCGCGGCAGCGCGGTGCGGTTCCGGACCGACTGGACCAACAGCGCGACACCGTAGACCACGGCCGCTGGGTCGTACTGCTGTATGACGTGGCTGGATCTCGGGATGATCACGTGCTCGACATTGGCGGACATCGTCGCCATGGCACGCTGGCGATTGAGCCAGTGCGAGCTGCTGCCGATCCCCGCGGTCATGACGATCAGCGGCTTGTGCCCCAACCTCGGCAACCCCCACACGATCTGCTGGGTCCGGAGCATGTCGATGCGGGCTCGCGGCTCGGGCCAGTAGCGCGAGCCATCGCGCCACTGGTCAGCGTACGAGGCGTCCAGCATCATCACGGCGGCCACCCGCCATGGGTAGCGGATCGCGAAGGCCCGCACGAGCAGGCCGCCGTACGAGTGGCCCACGATCACCAGCGGCCCGGTCTCATGAGCCGCCGTCAGCAACCCGGCGAGCTCCGCGGCGTGGATGCCGGCATCCACCACGCGGGCGGCCGGGCGTGCCGGACTGCGCCCCAGGCCAGGACGGTCGTAGACGCACACACGAGTTGTGGGTAGCAGCGCAGCGCGGACCTTGCCCCAGTACGCCGAGCCGGCCCCCAGCCCCGACACCAGCACGACGGTCGGGCCGGCCGGTTGACCGGCCCGCAGCGGTCCGCGACAGTCGATGAACTGACGTACGCCGGCGGCAGCCACGACACCGGACACCGGCGGTCGGGCCGTGACAGCAGTGCGGCCCGTCCCTGCCCCGGTGGTTGCTGTCGCCGAAGTCACCGCGCCACCGATCAAACCGGCGCACACCATCGCCCAGGCCGCTGCAAGGGCTGTCATCCGAGTCATGGGCCTCATGCCTGATCTACCTCCCGGTCACCGGTGCCGCCCACCTGAGCGACCAGGAGGCAGAGTACGGCCTCCAGCGCCCGGACACGCTCCTGCGGTTAGGGGGTGTGTGGGGGCGCAGGCCTAGGCTGAGTGCCCAGCGGCGCCGAGCCGACAGGGGCTCGGGTCACGAGAGGAGCCAGGTGATGGTCTCCGGTCCGACCACGGAGCTGCCCGGCTCTACCACGACACGTGCCACGCTCACAACGGTCGTCCGCGCGCACATCGTGGCCCTTCGCCCCCGGCAGTGGGTCAAGAACGTCCTCGTTGCGGCGGCGCCACTGGCCAGCGGGCAGCTGCTGAGCGCCCCGAACCCGTCGCGTACCGCCATCACCTTCGTAGTGTTCTGCCTGGCCTCAAGCGCCACCTACCTGGTCAACGACGTCACGGACGTCGCCAACGACCGGCTGCACCCGGTAAAGCGAAACCGTCCGGTAGCGGCCGGGACCGTACGGCCCGCGACCGCTCTGGTCGGGAGCGTGGTTCTGGCCGGGCTCGCCCTCCTGCTGAGCTGGGTACTGATCTCCCCGCAGCTGGCAGGAGTTGTGGCGCTCTACCTCTCCATCACGGCGGCGTACTCACTGGGCCTGAAGAACCAAGCTGTCTTCGACCTTGCCGCTGTGTCTGCCGGATTCTTGTTGCGCGCCATAGCCGGCGGGGTGGCGACTGGTGTCCCGCTGTCCCAGTGGTTCTTGCTGGTTGCAGCCTTCGGGTCGCTTTTCATGGTGGCCGGCAAGCGGTTCGCCGACGTCCATGGCGAGACGCCACCAGATCGTGCGCTGCCGACCCGCGTGAACTACTCGGCGAGCTACCTGCGCTTCGTCTGGGGCATGGCCGGTGCTGCCACGATCGTGTTCTACGCGCTGTGGTCGGTCGATGTCGGTCACGGCGACCGGCTGTGGGCCCAGATATCCGTGGCACCATTCGTGTTCGCGCTGCTGCGCTACGCGATGGACGTGGACAGAGGTGTGGCCGGCGCCCCCGAGGAGGTCGTCCTGCGCGATCGCGGCCTCCAGCTGCTCGGGGTGCTGTGGCTGATCACGTTCGCGGTGGCAGCCAGTGCCAGCTGAGCCCGACCTGATCGGCGGCTGGGGTCGTACTGCGCTCACGGCCGGGTACGTCCGACGTGGCGTGCGGGCCGAGCAAGTGCCGGAGATCCTCTGCGACAGCAGCCTGTTTTCCGCTCGCGGTATCGTGGCCAGAGGTCTGGGCCGGTCGTACGGAGACCCGGCCCAGAACGCCGGCGGCCTGGTGCTGGACATGACCTCGCTGGACCAGGTCATCTCCTTCGACGGGCGAGCCGGCACCGTGCACGCCGAGGCGGGGGTCTCGTTGGACACCCTGATGCGCCTCCTGCTGCCGGCTGGATGGTTCCTGCCGGTCACCCCCGGGACGCGCCAGGTCACGGTCGGGGGGGCGATCGCGGCGGACGTGCACGGGAAGAACCACCATCGCGACGGCTCGTTCGGTCGGTACGTCACCCGGCTTCGTCTGGCCATGACTGACGGGACGGTCCGCGAGGTGTCCCCCGACAGCGACCCGGCGCTGTTCTGGGCCACGACCGGTGGGATGGGCCTGACCGGCGTTGTTCTGGACGCCACGGTCCGGCTGATCCCGGTGCAGACGTCATCGATGCTCGTCGACACGGTACGTTCCGGCGACCTCGACCACCTGCTCGCGGCCCTCGAGCAGGCCGACCATCACCGCTACTCGGTCGCTTGGCTGGACTGTCTGGCGCGCGGAAGACACATGGGGCGGGGCATCGTGACCTCGGGTGAGCACGCAGCGTCCGACGACGTTCCGGTGGCCGGGCCCACGTCGCGCAGCTTCGCGCCACGCGCCATCGTCGGCTCACCCTCCTGGGTACCGACCGGACTGCTCAGCCGGGCCAGCATCGCCGCGTTCAACCAGGCGTGGTACCGCAAGGCACCCCGGTCCCGCGTCGAGGAGCTGCAAGGTATCGGGGCGTTCTTCCACCCGCTGGACGGTGTCCGCTCCTGGAACCTTCTCTACGGCGCGCGTGGGCTGTTGCAGTATCAGTGCGTCGTGCCCGACGAGGGCAGCCTGCGCCTGATCCTCGACCGGATCAGCACTGCGCAGGCTCCGTCGTTCCTGACCGTCCTCAAGCGCCTGGGACCCGGTACCAGCGGCCCGTTATCCTTCCCCCGCCCGGGCTGGACGTTGACGCTGGACTTCCCTGTCGTGACACCAGGTCTGCGCGACCTCCTGGGGGGCCTCGACGCGATCGTCGCAGGCTCAGGCGGCGCCCTCTACCTCGCCAAGGACTCGCGTATGGCACCAGAGCTGCTGGCGGCCACATACCCTCGCCTGGCCGAGTGGTCCGCGCTGCGCGATCGCGTCGACCCCCATCGGCGGCTCAGGTCCGACCAGTCCAGGAGGTTGTCACTGTGATCAACGCCCTCGGAGAGCCGCAGTCGCTCGGGGTCCTGGGTGGGACCTCGCAGATCGCACTGGCCGTGACCGCGAAGCTGTGCGAGCGGCGCACACGTACCGTGGTGCTGGCAGGACGCGACCCCGCAGGCCTGAGCGCCGCGGAAGCTGCCGCGCGAGGAGCCGGAGCGACCGACGTGCGTGTCGTCAGTCTTGACGCGTTGGACCCGAGCAGCCACCAGGGCACTGTCGATGCGATGTTCGCCGACGGTGACCTCGACGTGGTACTGCTGGCGTTCGGTGTGCTGGGGGACCAGCTGGCCGCCGAAGCCGACCCCGACCTCGCGGTGGGGGTCGCTTCGGTGAACTACGTCGCGTCGGTGTCCTTGGGCCTTCGGGTCGCGAAAGCGTTGCGGCGACAGGGACACGGCACGCTGGTGGTGCTGTCCTCGGTAGCTGGGGAGAGGGCCCGGCGCTCGAACTTCGTGTACGGCTCGAGCAAGGCGGGCCTCGACGCGTTCGCCCAGGGCCTGGGGGACTCCCTGCGCGGCACCGGGGTACGGGTCATCATCGTCCGCCCTGGCTACGTACGGACCCGAATGACTGCCGGGCTGCCGGAGGCGCCTATGTCCGTCGATGCTCAGGACGTTGCTGTCGCCGTGGAGAAGGCACTGACCTCCTCCGCGGAGATCGTCTGGGTCCCAGCCGGGCTGCGGGTGGTCATGTCCGGGCTACGGCACCTGCCACGGCCGGTCTTTCGCCGTCTCAAGGTCTGACGCAGTTCGGGTCAGGGGGCTGCCAGGAACTGGAAGGAGTCGCGCTTGTAGCGGTTCAGGAACCTGTTGCAGCTCTCCTGGATGTTCGGGTCCAGCTTCGTGCAGACCGGGGTGCCGTCGGCCTTGTGGTTGAAGTAGAAGCCGGCGACCCACCAGTTGTTCATGTCCAGCACCATCGCGCGTACGACACCGGCGCGGACCAAGGTGTCGGCGAGCGACGCCGCGGACAGGCCCGGGGAGCCGACATACACGACGCTGCCGTCGGCGCGCTGGCCGATCGCCGATCGCCACGCCAGGCTCTCCCCGTGAGTAGTGGCCCCCCACTGATAGGACGAGGTCACCTGCGACCTGCCACCGTCGACGATCAGGTTCAAGTTCTGCCGCACCACCGCCACCGACGGGGTCATCGAGATGTCACGGCCCCACTGGCCGATCTTGATCGAGCCGTTCTTGTAGACGACCGCCGAGGCAGCGCCGCTCTGCAGCGGGGACACCGTCGTGCCGTTGTAGAAATACCCGCCCTGGGAGTCCTGCAACCGGAAGGCACCGTTGAAGTTCGCCAGGACCTGCGGCCAGTACTGCTGGGGCAGCGCCCCGGCGGACGGTGCCGGGCCCCCGGGCTCGATATAGCCGGGGATGAACATGGCGTGGGTGAGCGAGGTGTCGATCCACATCATCGACGCGAGCACACTCGTGTGCACTGCGTCGGGTCGCACCCGAGTGGCATAGACCGCCGAGATGCCGTCCACTGTGGACCCGACCGGTTGCCACACCCCTTCCAGTGGCAGCGGGTTGCCCACCGGTGACACGACCGTCGGTGGCGGGCTCAGGTGTCGACGGGAGGGCTTCGTAGGGACGGTCGACGGTCCGGGCGCCGGGGTGGTGGGCGCTGAGCCACCGCTGACCTGAACGGACTCCGTAGGGGTCCCTCCGACCGGGGTGGTGTCGAAGTGCGCGTAGTAGACGTTCTCCGCCGCCGCGATGACTCCTCCGAGGTGGTGGTCCCTGCCCCACTCGGCGGCCAGGACATTCATCGGCTCGCCCTGCGAGTCGCGTACGT
>JBDTDW010000161.1:0-3977 GCA_039922855.1 Candidatus Nanopelagicales bacterium
GTCCTCGCTGTTGCGGCCGGGCTCGTGATCGGCGCCCACATCGCCGTGTGGCTGCTGGCCCCGTACTCGGACCCGGTGATCCTGCCGGTGGCCGTCGCGCTGAACCTGCTCGGCCTGATGATGATCCACCGACTCGACCTGGCCGACCTGCAGCGCGCCCAGCGCAACGGCACACCGCTGCCCCGGCCCCAGATCACCGACCAGCTGACCTGGACCGCACTCGGGATCTTCCTGCTCGTCGGCGTCCTGTTCCTGGTACGCGACCACCGCCGGCTGCAGCGCTTCACTTACACCTCCTTGCTGGCCGGCGTGCTGCTGCTGCTGCTGCCGCTGGCGCCGATCATCGGCAAGAGCATCCGTGGTGCGACCCTGTGGATCCGGATCGGCGGCTATTCCTTCCAGCCCGGCGAGCTGGCCAAGGTGTTCCTGACAATCTTCTTTGCCGGCTACCTCGTCGTGAAGCGCGACTCCCTGGCGCTGGTGCGCACCAAGGTGCTGGGCATGTCCTTCCCGCGCGGCCGGGACCTCGGGCCGCTGCTGGTGGCGTGGTTCGCCAGCCTCGGCATCCTGATCTTCGAGACCGATCTCGGCTCCTCGCTGCTGTTCTTCGGCCTCGCGGTGTCGCTGTTGTACGTCGCCACGCAGCGGCGGTCCTGGCTGGTGCTGGGCGCCGCGCTCTTCCTCAGCGGTGCGGTGATGGCCTACCTCGCGTTCGGCCACGTGCGCGTCCGATTCGACCTCTGGCTGCACCCGTTCGCGGACCCCTCCGGTGCCGGCTACCAGCTCGTGCAGTCCCTGTACGGCTTCGCCAGCGGCGGGGTCTTCGGCAGCGGGCTCGGGCAGGGTTACCCGCAATTCGTACCGTTCGCCTCCAGCGACTTCATCATCGCTGCATTCGGAGAAGAGATCGGACTGGCCGGGCTCGTGGCCATGCTCATGCTGTACGCCATCCTGGTCGAACGTGGCCTGCGCGCCGGCATCGCGTGCCGTGACCCGTTCGGCACCCTGCTGGCCGCCGGGCTGGCCATCGTGACCGCGCTGCAGGTCTTCATCGTGGCCGGCGGGGTGACCCGGCTGATCCCGCTCACCGGCCTGACGACACCGTTCCTGTCCCAAGGGGGCTCCTCCCTGGTCGCCAACTGGATCGTCGTGGCGCTGTTGCTGCGCATCACGAACACGACGCGCCGTCCGGACCCGACCATGTCCACCGGGGACGCACCCACCCAGGTGGTGCAGCTGTGATCCGGTCGCTGCGCCGCGTCTCCGGTGTGCTGCTCGTGCTGCTGCTCGGACTGATCCTCAACCTGGTCTGGCTGCAGTTCGTCGACGCCGCGGACCTGAAGGACCAGAGCGGCAACACCCGGACCCTGCTGCGGGAGTACTCCCGTGAGCGTGGCCCGATCCTGGTGGGATCCACCCCCATCGCCCGCTCCATCCCCACCGCGGACCAGCTGAAGTTCCTTCGGACCTACGCCTCGGGGCCGATGTACGCCCCCGCCACCGGTTTCTACTCGCTGGTCTACGGTGCCACCGGGCTCGAACGCACCGAGAACTCGATACTGGCCGGCGGCGACGACCGCTTCTTCGTGAACCGGCTCGAACAGCTGATCGCCGGCCGCGACATCAAGGGCGGCGCCGTTCGCACCACCTTGAGCGCCGACGCGCAGAAGGCGGCGTACCTGGGCCTGGCCGGGCGCACCGGCGCGGTCGTGGCCATCGACCCTCGTACCGGGGCCATCTTGGCGTTGGCGACCTCGCCGTCGTTCGACCCCAACCTGCTGTCCTCGCACGATCCGGCCAAGATCCGCGCCGCCTACGACAAGTACAACGCCGACCCGGCCATGCCGCTGTCCAACCGTCCACTGACCATGGCGCTGCCGCCGGGGTCGTCGTTCAAGCTGGTCACCGCGGCGGCAGCACTGGAGAGCGGCAAGTACACCCCCGACACGATCGTCCCGGGCCCGGCCGCGCTCAAGCTGCCACTGACGACCCGTTCGCTGAACAACTGGACCGGCCAGGCCTGTGGACCCGACGGCAGGACCACGTTCATCAACGCCCTGGCAGTGTCCTGCAACACAGCGTTCGCCTCGATCGGGATGAGCCTGGGTGGCGCCGCACTGCAGGCGCAGGCTGAGAAGTTCGGTTTCAACAACTCCTTCCTGGTGCCGTTGCGCGCCGCTACCAGCCAGTTCCCGTCCAACCTGAACGCACCGCAGACCGCGATGGCAGCAATCGGACAGTTCGACGTGACGGCCACTGCGCTGCAGATGGCGATGGTGGGAGCGGGTATCGCCGACAACGGCACCGTCATGTCGCCGTACCTCGTGTCGCAGGTGCTCGGACCGGACCTGTCCGTGCTGCAGCAGGCCGAGCCCGCGCAGTTCAGCCAGGCGATGACGCCGGCCAACGCCGCTTCGCTGCTCTCCATGATGGAGGCCGTCGTGTCGCAGGGCACCGGCACCAACGCCCGCATCCCCGGAGTGCGGGTCGGGGGCAAGACCGGTACCGCGCAGAGCGGGACGAACGCCAAGGCCCACGCTTGGTTCGTCGGGGTAGCACCGATCACCAACCCGCAGGTCGCTGTGGCCGTCGTACTCCAGAACGGCGGTGGCGCACAGGAGATCAGCGGCAACGCCTTGGCAGCACCGATCGCCCGTGCGGTCATGGAAGCGGTGCTGGCACAGTGATCACCCATAACGTGATCGCCGACCACCCGTCGAGGTCGAGGCAGACCCGGACACAGGAGGACCAGTGAGCGAGCAGGTGCGCCGGCTCGGCGAGCGGTACGAGCTCGGGGAGGTGATCGGCCGCGGTGGCATGGCCGAGGTCCATGAGGGTCAGGACCTTCGACTCGGGCGACGCGTCGCGGTCAAGATCCTGCGACCTGACCTGGCCCGCGACCCATCCTTCCAGGCGCGCTTTCGGCGGGAGGCGCAGAGTGCCGCCTCGCTGAACCACCCCAACATCGTCGCCGTGTACGACACCGGTGAGGACATCCTGGGGGCCACCGGCAGCGAGCCCGGCACGGTCGTGCCGTACATCGTCATGGAGTACGTCGACGGCATGACTCTGCGCCAGCTGATGAGCAGCGGCCGGCGCCTGCTGCCCGAGCGGGCGATGGAGATCGCCGACGGCACCCTCGCGGCCCTGGACTACAGCCACCGGCACGGGATCGTGCACCGCGACATCAAGCCGGCCAACGTGATGCTGACCCGGGGCGGTGACGTCAAGGTCATGGACTTCGGGATCGCGCGCGCGCTCGCAGACGCCGGCCAGACCATGACCGCGACCTCAGCGGTCATGGGGACCGCGCAGTACCTCTCACCCGAGCAGGCCCGCGGCGAGCTGGTCGACAGCCGCAGCGACATCTACTCGACCTCGTGCCTGGTGTACGAGCTGTTGACCGGACGTCCGCCGTTCACCGGCGACTCGCCGGTGTCGGTGGTGTACCAGCACGTCAGCGAAGCACCCGTGCCACCGAGCCAGCTGGACCCCTCGGTCCCGACGCCGATCGACGCCATCGTGCTCAAGGGGCTGGCCAAGCGCCCCGACGATCGATACCAGACAGCGGCCGACATGCGCGCCGACGTAGAACGGGCCATCGCCGGGCTGCCCGTCACTGCGGCGTTGGCGCCGGTGACGGCGAACCCCATGGCGGACACCGCTGCCCTGCCGATGCTCACCGGGTCGTCCACCGGACCGCTCCACAAACGCAGCCCCTGGGCGTGGGTGGGTATCGCGGTCGGCATCGCCGTCGTGGCGACCGCCGCGGTGATCCTGGGCAAGATGCTCTTCGGGACGCCTGCCGTCGAACAGGTCACCGTCCCGCCGCTGTCCGGACTCACTGTCGCCCAGGCGACGGCGGAGCTTTCCCAGGTCGGGCTGATTCTGGGCCATCAGACACCGGAGGCGTCAGTGGACCGCCCCAAGGACAGGATCATCTCCCAGAACCCACCCTCCGGGCAGCAGATCGACAA
>JBDTDW010000162.1:0-7938 GCA_039922855.1 Candidatus Nanopelagicales bacterium
CTCCCAACGCGGTCAGTGCCATCCGGCCAGGAGCCAGGACGAGCAGCAGCACCCCGACGCCGATCCACCACCACGACAGGGTCGGCAGCCACCGGATGCCGAAGAAGCTGACAGCGAGGTTGTTGCCCGCGGCGGTCCAGGTCAGCCACCGCAGGCCGGTCAGCGTGCGCAGCGGGATCGTCAGCAGGATCTGGCCGGCCTGGGTCCGGCGCGGCACGGGGTGCACCGCCCGGTTCGTCCGCGAGGTCGGCGCTGCCATGTCGTCCAGCGCCGTGGCGAGGGCAGCGAGGCCCGGATGGTCGTAGACGTCGGCCACCGTGACCTCCGGAAAGCGCGTCCGCAGCGAGGAGACCAGCTGGGCGGCGGCCAGGCTGCCACCTCCGAGGTCGAAGAAGTCGTCGGTCTCGGACGTGACCGTCGCACCCAGGATGTCCAGCCAGAGCTGCTGCACCCACGCGGCCGTGCCCTCCAGCACCAGCGGGGCCGCCGCGGTGGCCTCCAGGCTCGCCAGCGGCCAGGGCAGGGCATCTCTGTCGATCTTGCCCGAAGTACGGGTCGGCAGCGTGTCGACCTGCGCCAGCCGCGGGACCAGCGCCGCCGGCATGCTCCCGCGCAGCGCCTCCAGTGCCGCCGCCGAGTCGAAGTCCGGTGCCACCGCGAGGTAGCCGACGAGGATCTTGTTGCCGGACGCGGTGCTGCGTACCGCGGTGGCCGCTCCCGTCACGCCGGGCAGGGACAGCAGCGCGTTGTCGATCTCGCCGAGCTCGATCCGGCGGCCACCGAGCTTGATCTGGTCGTCGGCCCGCCCGACGAAGATCAGCCCGGACTCGTCGTAGCGCACCACGTCGCCGCTGCGGTACGCCCTCTCCCAGCCCAGCCTGGGCATGGCGGCGTACTTCTCGGCGTCCTTGACCGGGTCGAGATAGCGCGCCAGCCCGATCCCCCCGATGATCAGCTCGCCGTCCTGCCCGGGCGCGACGTGCTTGCCTTCGCTGTCGACGACCGCGAGGTCCCACCCGTCCAGCGGCAGCCCGATGCGCACCGGGGAGCTACCGTCCAGCCGGGCCGCGCACGCGACGACGGTCGCCTCGGTCGGGCCGTACGTGTTCCACACCTCCCGTTGCGGGGACACCAACCGGGCACCCAGCTCCGGGGCGCAGGCCTCCCCGCCGAGGATCAACAAGCGGACCGCGGCCAGCGCCTCCGGTGGCCACAGCGCCACGAGGGTCGGCACGGTCGACACGATCGTGATGTCGTTCGCGGTCAACCACGGCCCGAGGTCCATCCCGCTTCGCACCAACGAGCGCGGTGCCGGGACCAGGCAGGCGCCGCTGTGCCAGGCCAGCCACATCTCCTCGCACGACGCGTCGAACGCGACCGACAGCCCGGCCATCACGCGGTCGCCCGGGCCGATCGGTCGCCCGCGCAGGAACAGCCGCGCCTCGGCATCGACGAAGCCGGCCGCCGACCGGTGCGGCACCGCGACGCCCTTGGGCGCTCCGGTCGAGCCCGAGGTGAAGATCACCCAGGCGTCGTCGGTCGGGGTGGGCAGTGAGGGACCGGACCGCGCCGATGCTTGTCGCCTTGTCGTGATCGTCAGGTCGTCGCCCACGACCGCGGCCACACCGGCCTCCCCGAACACCGTGCGAGCCCGGTCCTCCGGGTCGTCGGCGTCGACCGGGACGTACGACGCCCCAGCCAGCAGGATGGCCATGATCGCTACGTACAGGTCCGTGGTGCCCGAGCGGATTCGGACCCCGACCCGGTCACCGAGCCCGACCCCGACCTCACCGAGCCGGGTCACCAGCTCGTCGGCGGCCTCGCTGAACTCCGTGTACGTGAGAACGCGCGCGCCGTTGTCGAGCGCCGGCTCGTCGGGCCAGTCCCGTACCGTCTGAAAGAAGATGTCGACCAGCGTGCGCCGGGGCGGCGCGAGGTCGCTGCGCAGCAGTGTCATCGCGGCAGCCATGTCATCGCGGCAACCCTGTCTTTTGCGGCAAGCATGTCTTTCGCGGCAACCACGTCATTCGCGGCAGCCATGTCATCGCGCACCAGGACACGCGCTGCGCCAGCTCACCACGACAGTGTGCCGGTTGCGACTCCCTGTGTCAGAGGCTGCGCCGTCACAGGGCCACCGTGTCAGCTGCCGGTGCTGCACCGCCTCGCACACCGGCCCCGCCTTCTGACCGGGGTCCTGGCCGGTCAGAGGTTCAACGGTCAGTCCGTGCTGATGCGCCAACCTCGTTGCACCCCTGGCCGCTCCCAGCAGTAGTGCACCGGCACGGGCCTCGACGCTGCACTCGGGTCAGAGCACGCGCAGCATGCGATGGTTGCCAAGGGTGTTGGGCTTGACTCGCTCGAGGTCAAGGAACTCCGCGACGCCCTCGTCGTAGGACTGCAGCAGCTGGGCAAAGACGTCGTGCTCTACCGGCGTGCCCTCGATCTCGTGGAACCCGTGACGGGTGAAGAAGGCGGTCTCGAACGTCAGGCAGAACACCCGCTTCACCCCGATCCGGGTGGCTCGTTCGATCAGCCGGTCGAGCAGGGAGCCGCCGATCCCCTGCCCGTGCACGCTGGGCTCCACCGCGAGCGTACGAACCTCAGCGAGGTCCTCCCACATCACGTGCAGGCCACCACAACCGACTACTTCGCCGCCCCGTTCGGCGACGATGAACTCCTGCACCGACTCGTACAACGTCACGGTGGCTTTGGACAGCAGCCGGCGATCCGGGGCGTACGTGTCGATCAGCTCGCGGATGCGCCGCACGTCGGAGGTGCGCCCGAGGCGTACGACCAGCCTCGTCGTGACGTCGTTCTGGCTCATTCCGGTTTCACCAGCGGGAAAAGGATCGTCTCGCGGATACCGAGTCCGGTCAGCGCCATCAGCAGCCGGTCGATGCCCATCCCCACGCCGCCGGTGGGCGGCATGCCGTACTCCAGTGCCCGCAGGAAGTCCTCGTCGACGTGCATGGCCTCTGGATCACCCTTCGCTGCGAGCTTCGCCTGGGCCACGAAACGCTCTCGCTGCACCACTGGGTCGATGAGCTCGGAATAGCCGGTGGCGAGCTCGAAGCCGTCGACGTACAGGTCCCACTTCTCGGCGATCCCGGGTTCGGTGCGGTGGGCGCGTACCAGCGGCGCCATGTCCAGCGGGAAGTCGCGGACGAAAGTCGGACCTGTGAACGACGGTGCGACGTGGTGCTCGAAAAGCTCCTCGACGAACTTCCCGGCGATCCAGCCGGGCGCGGCCTCGATGCCCGCGGCGGCCGCGATGTCACGCAGCTCGCGCAACGGTGTGTCCGGGGTGATGTCAAGGTCGACGGCCGCCGACACTGCCGGGTACATCGAGATGCTGGGCCAGTCACCTGCCAGGTCGTGCCCGCTGCCGTCATGGTGCGTGACAACCAGGCTGCCACAGACCCGTTGTGCTGCTTCCTGAATCAGCTCGCGGGTGAGATCAGCCATGGAGTTGTAGTCGCCGTATGCCTGGTAGAACTCCAGCATCGCGAACTCGGGCTGGTGGGTGGAGTCGGCGCCCTCGTTGCGGAAGTTCCGGTTGATCTCGAAGACCCGGTCGATCCCACCCACGACGCAGCGTTTGAGGAACAGCTCCGGTGCGATCCGGAGGAAGAGCTCCATGTCGAACGCGTTGGCGTGGGTCACGAACGGGCGCGCCGCGGCACCTCCGTGCAGGGTCTGCAGCATGGGGGTCTCGACCTCGAGGAAATCGCGGAAGGCCAGGCTCTCGCGCAGGGACGCGACGGTTCCGATCCGCTCCCGGGCGATCTGGCGCGCCGCCGGACGTACGACGAGATCGACGTAGCGCTGGCGCACGCGAGTCTGCTCACCGATCTCCTTGTGCGATACCGGGAGCGGACGCAACGCCTTCGCCGCGAACGCCCACGTGGCGGCGAGGATCGAGAGCTCGCCGCGTCGGGAGGTGATGACCTCGCCGTCGACCACGACATGGTCGCCGAGGTCCACATCGGCCTTCCAGTCCGCGAGCCCCTGCTCGCCGACCTTGTCCTGGGACAGCATCGCCTGCAGCGCCGTACCGTCGCCGGCCTGCAGTGTCGCGAAGCACAGCTTGCCGCCGTTGCGGATGTACATGACTCGACCGGCGACCGCGACCCGTGTCCCCGTGGCCGTGTCGACCGGGAGGTCGGCAAACCTGGCCCGCACCCCCGCGATGGTGTCGGTGAGCGCCACCGTCACCGGGTACGGGTCCCGGCCGGAGTCCAGCAGCCGCGCCCGCTTCTCCCGCCGCACCCGCAGCTGCTCCGGCAATTCCCCCTCTGCGTCAGAACCCGTACTCTCCGCAGCCGCCGAGCCCGCACCGGTGCCCGAGCGCGAGTCGTCCACGGTGGCCGCACGCGGGTCGTCAGCAGGGCCGGCGCCCGATTCGCTCATGGCGGCAGGATATCGGCGCGGCGATGACGTCTTCCCTCACACCAGCCGGTAGATCGACCGAGGTCCAGGGACGCCTTTGAGCGTGTGCTCCCCGACGCTCACGAAGTCCAGTCCGGAACCGGCGACGAGGTCGTGCACGGTTGCGGTAGCGAGCACCTCTCCTGCTCCTGCCAGTGCCATCGTCCGCGCGGCGATGACCACCGCGAGGCCCGAGAGCGTGTCACCCTGCACCTCGCACTCGCCTGTGTGCAGGCCGCAGCGCACCGTGAGCCCGAGCTGCGCGACCGTCTCGCCGATCTCCTTCGCACAGCGGACGGCCCGGGAGGGACCGTCGAAGATGGCGAAGAAACTGTCGCCCGCCGTGCCCATGACCCGGCCTCTATACGTCGCGATCAGCTTTCGGATCTGGTCGTCGTGCCGGGTGATCAGCTCGCCCCAGGCCCGGTCCCCGACCCGGCTCAGCTGGCTCGTCGAGTCGACGAGGTCGGTGAACAGCACTGTCGTCAGGATCCGGTTGGACGCGGTCGATGTTCGCACCGTCCCCGTCACGAAGCGCTCGATCTCGTCCACGACGGCGTCGGTGTCGCCCGAGATCAGCCAGTGGTCGGAGCCGGGCACGAGGGCGAGCTTCGCGCCCGGGATCGCGGCCGCCACCTCGGCGGCGACCGCGCGCTCGTCGATTGCTCCCTCTCGTGCCAGCACCAAGGTCGGGGCCCGGACTGCCGGCAGGACATCGGTCACGTCGGTGGCGAGGTCGACTTCCAGCATCCGCCGAGCCATCCCAGGACTGGCACTGAGTCGCTCATCGGCAGCGAACCATCGGACGAACGCCTCATCATCGGCCCGGCTCGCCCCCCCCTCGACGAGGTTCTCCCGCGCGCTCTCCTCGGTTCCCCATCCCCGGATCTCCTCCTCCCACACCGCGTCCGGGAGCTGCTCACCTCGCGTCATCGGCGGGTGGCAGAGCACGAGCGCCTCGACCCGCTTCGGCGCGGACGCAGCCAAGACGGTGAGCACTGCGCAGGGTAGGCCGATGCCGACCAGGACCGCGCGCTCGACCCCGATCTCGTCCATGACGCTGGTGAGGTCGTCGACCCGGGTCTCGACGGTGGCCAGCTCAGCGGGTCGATCAGACAGTCCCATCCCGCGGCGATCGAGCACGATGAGGCGACCGAACGAGGCCAGCCGTCCCATGAGCCGCGCCAGGACGGGGTCCTCCCAGGCGTGCTCGATGTTGGTGTACCAAGCCCGCAGCAGCACGATGTCCGGCGGCCCCTCGCCGATGGCCTGGTAGGCGATCATGCTCCCGTCCGGGCTCTTTGCGTACCTGGTGCGCGGAACCTGCATGAACCGATGCTGACCTCACTGTTCTCGGCTGTCCAGCGCCATGACCGGACCCGGCGCTGGCAGCATGCCGGGCCCACCCACCCGTACGCCGGTACCGTCGTACCCATGGATGAATCCCCCGTGACGGTAGTGCCGATGGTGTCGGACCGGGTCGTGGACTACGGGGCCCGTCGGCTCTCGTTCGGTGCCGAGGCGGGGGCGTACGCCCGGTTCCGGCCGACGTACCCGATCGAAGCGATCCGGTGGCTCCTGACAGCCGAAACCGTCCAGGTGACAAAGGTTCTCGACGTCGGTGCCGGTACGGGGGCACTCACCACTGTGCTCGTCGCCGAAGGGTTGGACGTCACCGCGGTCGAGCCTGATGCCGGGATGCGCGACGAGCTCGCCGGTGCGCTGCCCAGCGTGTCGGTGCTCGCCGGGTCGGCGGAATCCGTGCCACTGCCCAGCTCCTGCGTCGACGCGGTCTTGGTCGGGCAGGCGTGGCACTGGTTCGAGCCTGGAGCCGCGGTCGCGGAGTTCGCGCGGGTGCTGGTTCCCGGCGGGATCTTGGGGCTGTTGTGGAACCTGCGCGACGACTCGGTCCCGTGGGTGGCGGCGCTGTCTGGCCTCATCGGCGGCGAGGACACCATTCGGGCCGCTCGGGAGGAGGACAACGTGGCCGCTGCACTGCGTGCGCCGAAGTCCCTCGGATCGGCCGGAGCAGCAGTGGTGGGCATGCGGTTCACCGAACCAGAGCGCGAGGTGTTCGGCCACCAGGTGTCCCACACGATCGACTCGCTGGTCGGACTCGTCTCGACCTTCTCGTACGTGCGTCTGAGCCCTCGCCGTGACGAGGTGCTGGCCGCCGTACGCGACCTCGCCACGACGCACCCGGATCTGGCCGGGCACAACACCTTCGAGCTGCCGTACGTCACGGCGGCGTATCGCAGCGTCCTGCGCTGAGCTGAGCGGGTCAGTGCAGGGCCATGAGCCGTTCCGGACGGACGGCGACGATCCTGGTACCGGATCGTTCGATGGCACCTCGCTCCTCGAGCAGGAGGACGATCCGGTTCACCTGCTGGCGCGAGCCGCCGACCAGCCGCGCCAGATCCGTCTGGGTCATCCGAAGGTCCACGGGCACGGCGAAGCCGGAGGGCCGCGGTCCGTCGTCGCGCTGGCTGGCCGAGGCCGCGTCGGTCAGGAACTTCTCCACCCGCGCCTGCAGACTCAGCAGCACGAGGTCGGCAGCGCGATCATCGGCACTGCGCACGAGTCGTACCACGATTCGCAGCAGGCCCAGCGCGAAACCAGGCTCACGCTCGAGCAGATCCATCACGGCCGGGCGTGGGATCGTGACAAGTACCGTCGGCTCGCGCGCCGTCGCCGTGGCCACCCTCGGGCCGCCGTCGATGATCGCCAGCTCGCCGAAGACAGCGGGAGGCCTGAGCACCGCCAGCACGACCTCCGTGCCCTCGGCGGAGGCCACGGACAACGCAACAGAGCCGGCGACCGTCAACAGCATCGACCTGCCCGGGTCACCGCGGGAGAAGATCACCGCCTGCTTCGCGAACCGGCGTACGTGGCACTCGCCCGCCAACCGCTGCAGACCGGGGGGGCCCAGGCTTGCGAAGAGCGGAGAGCGGGCGAGCTCACGTACCACCGCGGTGGCGTCTGCGTTCACACGGCTCGTACCCCATGGTGGTGGTTGTGTCGACGGAACAGTACCGCCGTCGCCGCGACCACACCGACGACCAGAAGCACCGCCGCAGCACCGACGAGCATCCACGCGATCTGCTCGGTCAGCGAGGCCGTCGCGGCCGTCGCGGCCGTCGTGAGGGGTACGGCCGGTACACCGTCGATGGGGCGGTCAGGGCCCACCGAGGCGTACGCCGGGGTGGATGCGATCGCGAACAGCGCGAGGACGGACACGACGATGCTCAGCATCCGGCGACGCAGGACCGGGTGCCGCCGCATGTCGCCCTCGACGGGGGCGCCGGCAGAGAGGCTGTCACGTGACTGGTTCATGGACATGAACTCGCTCCTTTTCGGTGTCACGCCGATCTGGCGTAAGGACGACACTTCGCCACTCACCCCACCTGCGCTGTCACCTACGAGACGATCGCCCAGGTTCCTCTGCAGCCAGGTCCTGACAGTCGCCGGCAGGCGCGGTCAGGCGTTCTTCGCGTACACCAGGCGTAGGCC
>JBDTDW010000163.1:0-3822 GCA_039922855.1 Candidatus Nanopelagicales bacterium
CGGGCTCCTGAGGCCGGGTTCACGGAACTCGAACGCATGTCCACTGAACGGTGGGTCGAAGCGGCCGAAGGGTACCGTACATCGACCAAGAAGCCACTTGTGGGAAGCGTCACCCTGGTGTAGTTGGTCGCCTCACCGCCGACCTTGCTACCGTTCCCGCCTGTTGAGAAGTCGTGGGAGAGAGCGTCGTTAGCCCGATCGGGTGGAAGCGGCGCCCGCGGCCTCAGGTCGGGGACCACTTGTGCCGAGGATTCTGAGGATGACTGCCCTTATGACCAAGAACCGAATCATGACCGGACGTAGTCTGCGCGTCGCGACGGCAATTGCGGCAGTGGCGACAGCGGTGGTTGTTCCAGTCACGCTGAACACCGTGACTGCCGAGGCGGCCGCCCCGGCAGTCACGGCAGGCCGCGTGGTGAGCCTGAGCAGTGGTGCGAGCCTGGCAACGGCGATGCACAACCTTCGGGCCGGTGACACGCTGCGGTTGGCGCCAGGGTCGTACAACACGGGCTACCTGCGTCTGTACACCAACCATGTCGGTGCCTCTCAGATCTGGAAGGGCACAGCGGCCAGGCCCATCACCGTGACGTCCGCCGACCCATCCCGGCCGGCGACGCTGGTGGGTGGCTTGCAGCTGGAGGGTGCGGACTACTGGCGTCTGATCGGCCTGCGTTTCCAGGCGACCCTGCCGTCCACGGCGGCGCTGTACATGAGCAACGGGGTCGGCTGGTCGGTCACCGGGAGCGAGTTCTGGGGAGCCGACCGGACCCGCTCCTTCGCGAACGTGGCCATCGCCGGATCCGGGGGCCAGCCGAGCCGGTTCGTCTTCGCGGGCAACTGCTTGCACGGCGCCGCGGCGACCGGGCGGGGCAACACTGACCAGAACCTGTACATCTCCTTCCAGGGGAGCGGTGCCGCAGGCGGCGGCGTCGCCCGCAACATCATCTGGGCCACGCCACAGGGTGCCGCGATCAAGCTGGGCTACGGCGGGGTGCCCACAGCACTGGGACCCTCGGGCGTCGCCGTGACGAACAACACGATGTACTCGAACGGGCGCCAGATCCTGTTCGCCGGGAACGTCCGGAACAACCTGATCCGAGGCAACCTGTTCGTTGTCGCGCGGTCGCCGTTCACCAGTGATCCACGAACGACGCAGATCTACGTCGCCGGGCAGGTCGGCGGCGGCAACGTGGTCACCAGCAACTATGGCTATGGCGCGTCGATGTTCGCGTTCGACCCGGGACACCGGGTCAGCTACCGGAGCAACTTCCAGTCGAACGCCAGGGCCGCGAACCCGGTGCTGGCGCAGGGCAGCTGCCAGGCCTTTCAGGCCGGCAACCGGGCAGCAGCCGCATTCGGGCGCTACGGCATCCTTCACTGAGGTGCAGACCGCCAGGGTGCAGCGGGTCAGGCGCGGGCTGTTCGCAGCCTGACCCGCGGGAGCACCGTCTCGACGAGGCGGCCGGCTCGTTGGTCGAAGGAGTGTTGCTCGCGGATCCGCTCGGCCGCGCCCAGCCGCACCGTGGCGTCCGGCAGCGAGTTCGGCGCTGATTCGACGATCAGTTGCAACGATGCCGCGTCGGTCGCGATCCGGGCGACGTCGCCGAAGACTTCGTCCATGCCCGTCGCCGGGTCGGAGATCCAGGCCGCGCCGACGGCGGTGAGGTCGAAGAGGCGGTTGGACAAGAATCCCTGCTGCGCCATGTGCGGCCAATGGTCGTTGAGCACGATCCCCGCGGAGCGATACAGGGCTGGCAGCTCGGCGTTGTCGACGTACTCGGCCAGGATCGCGCTGCGCTCGACCAGCTCTTCCCATCCGCGGCCTACCACCGTCAGCGGCAGCCCCGCCCTGAGGGCGGCGTCGATGAGCGGGCGCCTGCTCCCGCGCGTGTTCCCGACGAACAGCAGCGCCGGGCCCGACGCCTCCGGTACGGCTCGGGCCGGGGTGAAGACGGTCGCGTCCGTGCACTGCAGCAGTGGGTGCACCACGCGCGCCTGGCGGGAGTGCTCGTGGGACCAGGAGGTCGACGCCGCGAAGACCTCGTCGAACTCGGCGAGCTCGTCCTCGCGTGTCAGCTCGGGGTGGCTGATCACCCAGAGGGCACTGGTCTGACCCTCCTGTGGCCGGTACCGGTGAAGGCCTCGCAGCACCAGCGCGACATCGTCATGTCGACCGGAGGGGCGGTACCAGGCCTCTAGCGGGTCGACAACCACGAGCTGGCCCTGCCGTTCCAGCGCCTGAGCGAGGGCCTGAGCGAAGTGGAGGTCCCCCCACGACAGGCCGACGCTGCCGGCCGGATGCCCGCTCTTGATGGCCCAGCGCAGCCGGGGGGCGGGCTCCCAGACGCTCAGCGCACGGGGGGGTGCGACGGAGTCCGGGTCGGGCACCAGGTCCGGGTAGAGCAGGCCGGGCAGCCGACGCGCGCTGGCCTCCGTGACGAGGACCGCGTGCCCGGAGCTGATCCTGCCGTTCGCGCCGACCGCCAGCACGCCCGGCAGGAGCCGGCGCCGAGCTACGACAAGGTCGCTGGGGAAGGCGGCGACGGCGGGTGGGGAGCCCCGGCGAACGTCGTCGGGGGACTGGCCGGCCGCGACTGCTGTCCCAGCCGCGGTGAGCCCCGCAGCAGTCACGGTGCCGTCGCTGGCCAGCAGGACAGGGCCTGCCAGGTCGACGTAGTCGGCCTGCAGGGCGGCGACCAGGGCCGTGAGGTCCGAAGGCTGCAGGTCCAACGGCTCGGTCACCACCAGGACCGGATCGTCCGGCCCGCCCGCGGCGGCGAGCTTGTCGAGGTGAGCCCGGGCCGCGATCGACACGACGGCCAGTCCCGGAAGGTGGCCCAGGGAGTTCGCAACTACCCGATCCAGCGCACTGTCGTCGCGGCTGACCACCAGGGTGTTCCCACCAGGGCGGCCGCCCAGCAGCAGGCTGCCGCTGGGCCAGCGCTGCGGCATGACCACGATCGTGCTGACTGGCTCGCTGCCATCGCTGACGGGCCCTGCGTCGCCAGGTGTCGGCTGTGGCTCGCTGATCGCCGAGTCAGCCAGCGCCACGAGATCCACCATCGGCCAGACCAGCGGGTGGGTAGGTGCCCCCGCTGCCCGTCCCACCACGCTCCAGTGCGCCAGCGGGCCGCCGGCGAAGGTCGCGGCGCGCGGGTGCTCGGTGACGTACCACTCGGTGTCGAACAAGGGGTGCGAGGTCTGCCCTGGGAACCCTGCCCGGCGCAGCCCTGATGCGCGGCGCAACAGCCCGCGGCGCCCGGCGTGCACGACGACGGGGGGGACCAGCAACGGTCCGAGCAGACGCCCTTGCGAGCCGCCCTCCCAGAGCCAGTGGGCGGCGGCGAGCGACTTGGACCCGCGCGAACGGGTGCGAGGCATGGCCGGGTCGCTCTGGGCGGCATCGCGCGGTCCTTTGTTGCGCTGAGCGGCATAGAGCTGGGGGTCCACCAGTGCGCTGCGCGAGAGTTCGCCCCAGAGCAGAGCAAGATCGCGGCAGCCGCGCAGTCCGCGCACAGTTCGCGAGCGCAGCAGCCGCCGTTTCGCGTCGATGACGTTCATGGGCCCCCGCAAGCCCAGCCGCGCAGAGTCGCCACGAACTCGGCACCGTCCTTGTTCCAGTCGTGGTCGCGCAGCGCTGTGGCCCGGCCGGACTCAGCCATCCGCTGTCGTAGATCGGGATCCTCGCGCAGGCGCAGGATGGCGGCCGCGGCCGCGTGTGCCACCGTGTCCACGTCTGCGAAAGGGACCACGAGCCCGCAGACCGACCTCTCGACGAGCTCGCGTGCGGCAAGCGTCGGTGTCGTGATGACCGGCACCCCG
>JBDTDW010000164.1:0-3585 GCA_039922855.1 Candidatus Nanopelagicales bacterium
ATCCTCGCGACCGCGCCCTGCTCGCCGAGGTCGCCTTGCCGCCTTAGCTCAGTTGGCCAGAGCGTCGCTCTTGTAAAGCGAGGGTCGTCGGTTCGAATCCGACAGGCGGCTCCCAGGTGGGCGTCTACAGAACAGTGGGATCCCTTCATAGCGACCTCCGAGAGCCTTCGGCATGGCAGGCTCGCGGGGTGAACTCGACACCGTCCGCGCCGGTGTCCGATGAACGCGCGCGCGCTTCGGGCCTGGACGCGCAGGACCTGCTGGCCGGGTTCCGGTCCCGCTTCCTCATCCCGGATGACGACCTCGTCTACCTGGACGGCAACTCCTTGGGACGGCTGCCGGCGAGCACGCCCGAACGGGTTGCGCAGGTCCTGACCGCCCAGTGGGGAGACCGGTTGATCCGCTCCTGGGGGGAGGGCTGGCTCGAGCTGCCGACGGTGGTCGGCGACCGCCTCGGGACCGGACTGCTCGGGGCCAGACCCGGCGAGACCATCGTCTGCGACACGGTCACCACCAACCTTTTCAAGCTGCTGCACACCGCGTTCGACCTGCGCCCGGGCCGAAGCACCGTCGTGGCGGACCGCGCCGACTTCCCGACCGACCGGTACGTCGCGACCGAGGTGGCTCGCCAACGCGGCGGTGCAGTGGCCTGGCTGGGACCGATGACGCCCGGGGCCACCCGGGTCTCCGGCCTGCGGACCGGCGACGTGTTGTCCCGGCTGCACGACGACGTCGCCGTCGTGGTGCTGTCCGTCGTCGACTACCGCAGCGCGGCGATCGCCGACGTACGCGCCATCACGGCTGCTGTCCACCAGGTCGGTGCCCTGGCGCTGTGGGACTGCTCGCACGCCGCTGGGGCGATCGCGCTGGACCTGCCCGCGGCCGGCGCCGACCTCGCGGTCGGGTGTACGTACAAGTACCTCAACGGCGGACCCGGAGCGCCGGCCTGGCTCTGGGTCGATCAGGGACTGCACGGCAAGCTCGCGACCCCACCGATCCCGGGCTGGCTGGGTCGGGCAGACGCCTTCGCGATGGGGGCCGAGTACCAGCCGGCGGCCGGGGTCCGGCGGTTCGTGACCGGGACGACCTCACCGATCGGGATGACGTGCGTCGACGAGGGCGTCGCGGTCGTGCTGGACGCCGGGATGGCACGCATCCGGGCCAAGTCCGAGCTGCTCACGGCGTATGCGATCGAGCTCGTGGACTCCTGGCTCACCCCGCTCGGCGTCCGGCTTGGCACCCCGCGGACGGCCGCGGAGCGCGGCTCGCACGTGAGCGTCCACCATCGCGACGCGAAAGCCCTGTGCCTCGCCCTCGCCGACCGCGCCGTCGTGACCGACCATCGCGCCCCGGACGGGATCCGGCTGGGCCTGTCCCCGCTGACCACCCGCTTCACCGACGTGCACGACGCGGTGTTCGCCCTGCGGGGGCTGCTCCAGGCCCGGTGACCGGGCAGGCCTGAGGCACCGACCCTGATCGGAGCACGTACCGCGTACGGGCAGGATGCGGGCGGGAGCCGCCCGCGTATCCTGCTGGTCAGCGACGGGGCGCGGTTCTGTGCCCCGCGGTAGGTGGTGCCGGCAGCGTCGGCCCGACAAGTCAGCCAGGCCAGCTGCCGCAAGGCACCAGGAGACGAGGCCGACGTGGACGACGCGGTGAGCCTGCACACCGGCACCGACATCCAGGTGGTGCTCGCGAACGAGGTCGACACGGTCACCGGCTACGACTTCCTCGTGGTCTGCAACCGGTTGCCGGTGGAGATGCACCCCGACGGGCAGGGGAAGGTGACCTGGACCCGGTCCCCGGGCGGCCTTGTCGCTGCGATGGAGCCGGCGCTGCGCGGCCACGAGGCGGTCTGGATCGGTTGGAGCGGGCACCACATCGACGACACGTTGCCGGTGTCGCCGGTCCCCCCGGGGGTCGGCCCGTGCGACCTGCAGGAGGTGGGGCTGTCGCGGGAGGACGTCGAGGAGTACTACGAGGGCTTCTGCAACGCCACGATCTGGCCGCTCTACCACGACGCGGTGGTGACGCCTGCGTACCACCGCCGCCCGTGGGACCGATACGTCGCGGTGAACCGCCGGTTCGCGACGACGACAGCTCGACTGGCCGCCCCCGGCGCCACGGTCTGGGTGCACGACTACCAGCTGCAGCTGGTGCCTCGCATGCTGCGCGAGCTGCGACCTGACCTGGTCATCGGGTTCTTCCTGCACATCCCGTTCCCGCCGGCCGAGCTGTTCGCGCAGCTGCCGTGGCGGCGCCAGGTGGTCGAGGGTTTGCTCGGCGCGGATCTTGTCGGCTTCCAGACCGCGGGCGGGGCGGCGAACTTCCTGGCCCTCACCTCGCGGCTGCTGGGCCTGTCCCCTGACTCCGACGGCGTCGACGTGGTGGCCGCTGATGGCGGCACCCGCCGGGTGAAGGTCGGGGCCTTTCCGATCTCGATCGACACCGCGGAGTACGACTCACTGGCCCGGCGCCCCGACGTACGAGCCCGGGCGGCGGCGATCCGCGAAGCGGTCGGGAGCCCCACGCACCTGCTGCTCGGGGTCGACCGCCTCGACTACACCAAGGGCATCGACGTACGTCTCAAGGCCATCACCGAGCTGCTCCAGGACGGGCTCGTCGACGACTGTGTCTTCATCCAGGTGGCGACACCGAGCCGGGAGAACGTCGAGGACTACCAACGCATGCGCGACGAGATCGACCAGATGGTCGGGCGCGCGATCGGTGACCACGGCAGCATCGGCGCCCCTCCGATCCAGTACCTGCACCAGCCGCTGCCGCGAGAGGAGCTCGTCGCCTACTACGTCGCCTCGGACGTCATGCTGGTCACGCCGTACCGCGACGGGATGAACCTGGTGGCGAAGGAGTACGTCGCGTGCCGGACCGAGGGGGACGGGGTGCTGGTCCTGAGCGAGTTCACCGGTGCCGCGATCGACCTGCCACACGCATTCCTGGTCAATCCTTACGACGCGGACGGGGTGAAGGACGCGATCATCGCCGCCATCAGCGTCCCGGAGGAGGACCTGCGCACCCGCATGGCCGCGATGCGTGAGCAGGTCTTTGCCCACGACGTCGACCGGTGGGCCGCGGAGTTCCTGTCGGCGCTGCACACCGAGCGCTGACCCGCGAACCCGGCCGCGACGAGCGCATGAGCACTGACGCCGGTCACGTGGGGACCGAGCTGCCCGATGGGTTGCGGGCCGCGCTGCAGCAGATCGCGCAGGTGCCGTACCTGTTGGTGTGCATCGACTTTGACGGCACCTTGGCGCCCATCGTCGAGGACCCGGCCCAAGCCAGGGCGCTGCCGCAGAGTGTCAGTGCGCTCCTCAGGCTGGCGGGGCTGCCCGACACCACGACGGCGGTCGTGTCCGGCCGTGCGCTGCGCGACCTGGCACTCCTCTCTGGGCTGTCTGGTCTGTCCGGGCTGTCCACGGCGTCTGGGCTGTCCGGGCTGCCGCCCCGGGTGCAGCTGGTCGGTAGTCACGGTTCGGAGTTCGAAGCCGGCTCCGTCGCCGCACTGGACGACGCGGCCTTGCAGCGGCAGGCCACCCTCCTCGTCGCGGTACGAGATGTTGTCGACGG
>JBDTDW010000165.1:0-6883 GCA_039922855.1 Candidatus Nanopelagicales bacterium
CCGTATCGCGATGCCAGGTTCAGCAAGGACAGCGCCCATACAAGGACCACCAGGGCGCGGTCGTCGGCGCCGAGGACGCCGTCGGGTGTTACGTCCAGGTCGGTGCCGAGGGTCTGCTGGTCGCCGGCGGGTGGTAAGCACCCCAGCTGACGGCGCCGACTCGCTGACCGCATCGTCTCCTGCCGTCGTTGGCGCTCCCGCCGGGCGGTAGGGCGCATTGTCGATACCCTCGCGCGGTGAGCGACGAGCAGTGGCAGCGCGAGCGGCGCACCGTCATCACGAATGCGCTCAGCGTCGGCGCAGCGACCGGGGCGTACGGCATCTCGTTCGGGGCGATCGCGGTGACCGGCGGCCTCAGTCTGCTGCAGACGCAAGTGCTGTCGGCGCTGATGTTCACGGGTGGTTCGCAGTTCGCGCTGGTCGGCGTACTGATCGGCGGTGGCGGTGCCGCGTCGGCCATTGCCACGAGCGTGATGCTCGGGGCCCGTAACGCCTTCTACGGACTGCGGCTCGCCCCGATCCTGCAGGTGTCAGGGTGGCGCCGCGCAGCGGCCGCTCAGCTCACCATCGACGAGTCCACGGCGATGACCCTCGCCCGTGACGAGCGGCGGTTCGCAGGTCGGGGCGCCCGACTTGCGTTCTGGCTCACGGGTCTTTCGGTATTCGTGTTCTGGAATGCCTCGACTCTGATCGGCGCGGTGTCCGCCAGCGCGATCGGGGATCCTCGGGCTCTAGGGCTGGACGCCGCCATCCCGGCGGGATTCCTCGCCCTGGTGTGGCCCCGTCTGAAGGATCGCCGGTCGTGGTCGATCGCAGTGGGTGCCGGACTTGTCGCGCTGGTGCTCACGCCGTTCCTGAGTCCCGGTGTCCCCGTGCTCGCGGCCGCGCTCGTCGCCGTGGTCGCCGGCGTGCTGCAGGTGCGACGTCCGGGCGGAGGGGCAGCCTCATGAGCGCTACCTGGCTGGCGGTGATCCTGGGAACGCTGGGTTGCTACGCGTTCAAGCTCGCGGGCGCGTCCGTACCGGGGCCCGTCCTCGACCAGCCTCACGTGAGCGCTATCGCCGACGCGCTGCCGATCGCGCTGCTGTCGGCATTGGTCGTCGTACAGACGTTCGCGGTGGGCATGACGCTGCAGCTCGACGCCCGGGCCATCGGGGTGGCCGCCGCCGTGGTCGCGCTGCTGCTGCGGGCCCCGTTCATCGTGGTGGTGGTCGTGGCCGCCGCCGTGGCGGCAGCCGTGCGAGCCCTGGGCTGGCTGCCCTGAGCCGGTGCTCGGTCCGGGTCTTGCCCGAGCGTGGTTACCGAACGGTGGGCATCACGCAGTGCGGGGCACCTTCATCGAGCAAGTGGGAGGATGACAGGGTGAGTTATCAGCAGAGTCGGCCGTCTTTGCTGCGCGTGTTCAGCCGGGACCCGGACCGGCACGTGCCGGTGGACGATGAGTACGTCCAGTCCAAGTGGGTCAGGATCTACCGACCGGGACCGTGGCGGACGGTCGGGTTCATCGTCATGGTGTTCCTGACCAGCTGGCTGGCCATCATGACGATCCTGGCTACCGCCATCCCGCAGACGATCGTGGCCAAGCTGGTCGGGTTCTTGCTGCTGGGCATCCCGCTGGCCTTCTGCGGGTTGCTCACGATCCGGATGGCCGAGTGCGGTGTCTACGTCACCGACCGCCAGGTACGGGTCACCACACTGTCCGGTGTCGTCGTCCTACCCTGGCAGGACATCGTGGACGTACGACGCACTCCTGGTCCCCAGGCCCTGCTGGGTGTCGCGCTGTTCTACCGCGACGGTGAGCGGGTGGGGTTGGTGCTGCGCGGTGGTGATGGCCTGCGAACGCCGCTGACCTCGCACTCGCCGGACTTCGCCGGGCGAGCGGAGGCGTATGACATGGCAGCGATGCGCCTGGAGCGATGGTGGCAGGAGTCCCGCACCTGACCCCTCCCCGGCGGCCTGGCCGTATCTCTAGAGATCGTGCAACGACGACACGCCGAGGCGAGGGCCGGAATTGCGTTGGATGCTCTCCAATGGCGATCATCCGACAGATGTGACCAGCAGGGGTTCAAGGCCAACAGTGAGGCCGGGGCGACCGGAAACCTTGCGGACGCCGAGCAGTACCCCTGGCATGAACGAGGACCGGTCGGTGGAGTCGTGGCGCAGCGTCAGGGTCTCCCCCGGGCTACCGAACAGCACCTCGTGGTGGGCGAGCAACCCTCGGGCCCGTACGGAGTGGACCGGCACCCCCGCCACGTCGGCGCCGCGGGCCCCGACAGCCGCCTCGGCGGTGGCGTCGGGCATCGCAGCCATGCCGGCGGCGGCACGGGCCGCGCCGATCAGCTCAGCGGTGCGTCGAGCCGTACCCGAGGGTGCGTCGGCCTTGTCCGGATGGTGCAGCTCGATGATCTCGACGGACTCGAAGTACGGGGCTGCCTGCTCCGCGAACCGCATCATCAGTACCGCACCGATGCCGAAGTTGGGCGCGATCAGGACGCCGACCCCCGGTGAGGTGTCGCACCACGCGGCCACCGCGGCCAACCGGTCGTCGTCGAAGCCGGTGGTCCCGACTACGGCGTGGATGCGGTTGCGGATGCAGAACTCGAGGTTCGCCATCACTGCGCCGGGAAAAGTGAAGTCGACGACCACCTCAGCCTCGGCCTCCAGCAGCGCCGACAGATCGTCATCGCGGTCCAGCTGCGCCACGACCTCCAGGTCCGGTGCGGCCCCGATCGCGCCAACCGTCTCCCGACCCATCCGCCCGGCCGCACCCAGCACCGCGACCCTGATGGTCATGCGAGTGCTCCGGCGAAGTCCCTGTCCTGGTCGAAGGGGCCGATGACAGCGAGCGTGGGGGCGGTGCTCAGCAGGTCCGCTGCGACCGCCTTGACGTCCTCGACCGTCACGTCGGCGACCAGGTCGAGGATCGTTCCGACCGGCAGCAGCTCTCCCTGCAGGAGCTCAGCCTTGCCGATGCGACTCATACGCGAACCGGTGTCCTCCAGGCCCAGCACCAGCCCACCGCGCATCTGGCCCTGACCACGGACCAGCTCCTCGTGCGTGATGCCGCCGGCGGCGACGATCTCGAGCTGCTCACGGCAGATGGCCAGGACGTCGTCGATCTTCTTGGGGATGCACCCCGCGTAGATACCGAAGATCCCGGTGTCGGCGAACTGCGACGCGAACGAGAACACCGAGTAAGCCAGCCCTCGCTTCTCGCGCACCTCCTGGAACAGTCGGCTGCTCATCCCGCCACCTAGAGCGGCATTGAGGACACCGAGGGCGAACCTGCGCTCATCATTGCGGTCGACGGCAGGCACGCCGAGCACGATGTTGGCCTGCTCGGTCGTCTTGCTCACCAGTCGGACGCGGCCGGCGCCACCGGTGCGGACATGACCGGTGCGCGGCGCGACCGGCAGGGCGTCCCCGTCGGTCATTCCCGCAGCCGCGAACGCCTTGCGGACGTGGCGTACGACGCTGGCGTGGTCTACGTTGCCGGCCACGGACACGACCATGTTCTCGGGGCGGTATCGCTTGGTGTAGAAGCCCTTGATGGCCCGCGGGCTGATCCGCTCAATGACGTCGACGGTGCCCAGTATCGACCGGCCGAGCGGGCCGGTGCCGTACATCGCCTCGGCGAACTCCTCGTGGACCAGATCCGAGGGGTCGTCGTCTCGCATCGCGATCTCCTCGAGGATCACGTCACGCTCGGCGTTCACGTCAGCAGGCCGGATGAGTGCAGACGTGACGAGGTCGCTGATCACGTCGGTGGCCAGCGGCAGATCCGCGTCGAGCACACGCGCGTAGAAGCACGTGTACTCCTTGCTGGTGAACGCGTTCATCTCACCGCCGACAGCGTCGATCGCGGCGGAGATGTCCATCGCGGAGCGACGTGCGGTGCCCTTGAACAACAGGTGCTCGAGGTAGTGGGCAGCGCCGGCTTGGGGGCCGCTCTCATCGCGGGAACCGACTCCGACCCACACACCGAAGGCAGCAGAACGTACGCCGGGCAGCCGCTCCGTGACGATCCGCAGGCCACCGGGCAGGACTGTGCGGCGCACCAGTGCGCCGTCCTCGTCGAGCAGGGTGACGGTGGACCCGGGTTTCTGGTCGTACGCGACGGGCACGCGGCGTGCCCGCGTGCCCGTCGTCGTACGCTGCGTCGTCACAGGTCAGGCGTCCACAGCCGCGGGCTCGGCGCCGGCCTCGGACTCCTCGACCGGGGACAGCGAGAGCTTGCCTCGCTGGTCGATCTCGGAGATCTCGACCAGGACCTTCTGGCCGATCTTGACGACGTCGTCCACATTGTCGACACGCTTGCCACCGGCGAGGGAGCGCAACTTGCTGATGTGCAGCAGGCCGTCCTTGCCGGGCATCAAGGAGATGAAGGCACCGAACGTCGTGGTCTTGACGACAGTGCCGAGGTAGCGCTCCCCGATCTCAGGCATGTGAGGGTTCGCGATGGCGTTGATCTGGGCCCGGGCCGCCTCTGCCTTGGGTCCGTCGGTGGCACCGATGTAGATGGTGCCGTCGTCCTGGATCGTGATCTCGGCGCCGGTCTCGTCCTGGATCTGGTTGATCATCTTGCCCTTCGGGCCGATGACCTCACCGATCTTGTCGGTCGGGATCTGGATCGAGATGATCCGCGGTGCGAACGGGGACATCTCGTCGGGGACGTCGATGGCCTCGAGCATCACGTCGAGGATCGCCAGACGGGCGTCCTTGGCCTGCGTCAGGGCACCGGCAAGCACCGAGGCGGGGATGCCGTCGAGCTTGGTGTCCAACTGCAGCGCGGTCACGAACTCCCTCGTGCCCGCGACCTTGAAGTCCATGTCGCCGAACGCGTCCTCGGCCCCGAGGATGTCCGTGATCGCGACGTATTCGGTGACGCCGTCGACGGTGTCCGAGATCAGGCCCATCGCGATTCCGGCGACCGGTGCCTTCAGCGGCACACCGGCGTTGAGCAGCGACATGGTGGAGGCACAGACCGAGCCCATCGACGTGGATCCGTTGGAGCTCAGCGCCTCTGACACCTGCCGGATCGCGTACGGGAACTCGTCCTTCGTGGGCAGCACCGGCAACAGAGCCCGCTCCGCGAGCGCACCGTGGCCGATCTCGCGCCGCTTGGGCGAACCCACCCGGCCGGTCTCGCCGGTGCTGTAGGGCGGGAAGTTGTAGTTGTGCATGTAGCGCTTGCGGGTCTCGGGCGACAGCGTGTCGAGCTGCTGCTCCATGCGGAGCATGTTCAACGTGCTGACGCCGAGGATCTGGGTCTCGCCGCGCTCGAACAGCGCCGAGCCGTGCGCCCGCGGGACGACGTCGACCTCGGCGGAGAGCGTACGGATGTCCGTGATGCCCCGCCCGTCGATGCGGATCTTGTCGCGCAGCACCCGCTGGCGTACGAGCTTCTTGGTCAGCGAGCGCAGTGCTGCGCCGATCTCCTTCTCCCGGCCCGCGAAGCCCGCGGCCAGTCGCTCGCCGGCCAGGCCCTTGACGCGGTCCAGCTCGCTCTCGCGCTCCTGCTTGCCGGCGATGGTGAGGGCAGCAGCGAGCTCGGTGGCGACGGCTGTCTCGACGGCGTCGTACGCGTCCGGCTGGTAGTCCAGGAAGATCGGATAGTCGCGCGTGGCCTTGGCGGCCATCTTGGCCAGCTCGGACTGCGCCTCGACCAGGGTGCGGATGAACGGCTTGGCCGCCTCCAGGCCCTGCGCGACGACGTCCTCCGTCGGCGCCGTGGCACCGCCACGGATCAGGTCGATCGTGCCGGCGGTGGCTTCGGCCTCCACCATCATGATCGCGACGTCGTCACCGACGACCCGACCAGCGACGACCATGTCGAAGACGGCGCTCGCGAGCTCGGAGTGCTTCGGGAACGCGACCCACTGGCCTTCGACCAGTGCCACACGGACGCCACCGATTGGGCCGCTGAACGGTAGGCCGGCGAGCTGGGTGGACATCGATGCGGCATTGATGGCCACCACGTCATACAGGTGGTCCGGGTTCAGCGACATGACGGTCACGACGACCTGGATCTCGTTGCGTAGTCCCTTGACGAATGAGGGGCGCAGCGGACGGTCGATGAGCCGGCAGGTGAGGATCGCGTCCTCGGAGGGCCGGCCCTCGCGGCGGAAGAACGACCCGGGGATGCGACCAGCCGCGTACATGCGCTCTTCCACGTCCACCGTGAGCGGGAAGAAGTCGAGGTTGTCCTTGGGGTGCTTGCCGGCTGTCGTGGCCGACAGCAGCATCGTGTCGTCGTCGAGGTACGCGACGGCTGACCCGGCGGCCTGTCGTGCCAGCCGTCCGGTCTCGAAGCGAATGGTGCGGGTGCCGAAACGGCCGTTGTCGATGACCGCGTCAGCGGTGTAGATCTCGGGACCCTCCATGGGTGCCCTCCTGTCCTGTGTCTCACGCGTGTTGGCGTGCCGCACGTTGGCGGTGGGACGTGAGGGGCGGTACCGAAGGCGTGCCAGCCGGCAGGAGGCCGGTCTTCGATCGAAACCCTCGGATCGTCTACTGGCATCGCGCTCCTGCGCGGGAACCGGACGATCTCAGGGGCCACTACCGAGGACCGACGACTGTGCGTCTCCGGGGCGTTCGCCCCTGTGTCCGGTGATGGTGTGGTGGTGCCGTGTTGGGTATGTCTGTTCAGTTGTAGGTCTGCTGAGTGGTACTGCGGCCGGGAGCCACCTGCTCGGACCCGGACGCGAGAGCGGGGAGCGACCGAGGTCACTCCCTTGCCGGCATCAACGACGGATTCCGAGCCGTTCGATGATCGAGCGGTATCGGGTGATGTCCGTCTTGGCCAGGTACTTCAGCAGCCGGCGGCGTTGGCCCACGAGCAGCAGCAGACCGCGGCGGCTGTGGTGGTCGTGCTTGTGCAGCT
>JBDTDW010000166.1:0-4528 GCA_039922855.1 Candidatus Nanopelagicales bacterium
TGGACCTTGCGCGACCGCCTCTTGGCCGGCTCGCTGGTCTTGGCGCTGAAGGCGGACTGGCTCACGACGCACGCTCCCCGAGTAGACCGGGCATCCAGGTGGCGAACGGACGGGTCGCCGGAGCAGCACCCACCCGTTCGACGGCGGTGCCGGTGACGGACTTGCACACCCGGCCAGGACCCCGACGCTGGCGGGGGACCGGGTGGTGGACGGTTGTCGCGCCGACGACCTCGACGAGGCCGGGGCAGCGCGGGCGCGACAAGACCACTCGTCGCGCTGCGACGGGCAGGAACTGGGAGGTGGTCAGGCCGGTCGGCACCGTGAGCGTCCTGACGGTCATGCGGTCACCGCGGCCGGGCCGAGCTTGCGCTGCTCGTGGAAGGCCAGGATCTGCAGCTCGACGGCGAGGTCGACCTTGCGGATGCCGATCTCGGGCGGAGCCACGAGCACCGCAGGAGCAAAGTTCAGGATGCTGGTGACCCCAGCGCCGACCAACCTGTCGCACACCGGCTGCGCCGCGGCGGCGGGGGTGGCAATGACCCCGATCGTGACACCGCACTCGGCCACGAGCGCCTCGAGGTCGGCCAGCGGGCGGACGACGACCGGTTCCGCACCTGCCATCACGACCTCACCGATACGGACCGGGTCGGCGTCGAGCAGGCCCACCACCCGGAATCCGCGCGAGGCGAAGCCGCCGTAGCCGGCCAGCGCGTGGCCGAGGTTGCCGACCCCGACGATGACGACCGGCCAGTCCTGGGTCAGACCGAGCTCGCGAGCGATCTGATAGACGAGGTACTCGACGTCGTAACCGACCCCGCGGGTGCCGTAGGACCCGAGGTGCGAGAGGTCCTTGCGCAGCTTTGCACTGGTCACCCCGCTGGCGAGGGCAAGCTCGACGCTGCTGACCACACCGACCCGGCGCTCCGCCAGGGCCGTGAGCACCCGGTGGTAGACCGGCAGCCGGGCCACGGTGGCGTCCGGTATGCCACGGCGGCGGGCCGGTGCAGCGGTGCCGGGGACAGCGTGCCCGCCACGACCCGGACCACCCGTCAGCGGCACGTCGGCTCCTCGCGGCTCGACCGGGACAACCCGGTACGGCGCCAGCTCCTGCGGTGGACCGTCCCGGTGCAGGTGTTCTGGCGCGGCAAGAGCCAGGTTAGGTAGTCCTGAACGAACGCACAAAGTTGCGTCCGACTTTCGTTCCACGATGTGGACAACGTGTGTCGTGAGGCAGGTCACCCAACGCGCCGGTCAGCGCAGTGCTGCCACGAGCCTGGCAGGGTCGATGCGCCAGTAGTCGTGACGTACTCCGTCCACGAGCACGACCGGGATCAGCTCCCAGTACTCATCGGCCAGCGCCGGGTCGTCCAGGATCGAGCGGCGCTCCCAACGCTCCCCCAGCTCGGCGCAGACCGCCGCGACGACCTGCTCGGCGTCCTCGCACAGGTGGCAGTCGGGCTTGCCGATCAGCTGCACCCGCGGCGGGGCCGACGTGCCCTCACACACCGGTCAGCCCGTCGCGCAGCCGGGCCCGCATCACCTTCCCGGTGGAGGAGTGCGGCAGGGCCGGGACGACCTGGATCTCGGTCGGGCACTTGAACCGCGCCAGCCGGGTCCGGCAGTGCGCGGCGATCGAGTCCACCGAGATCTCGTGACCGGCCAGCGGCACGACGAACGCCTTCACCGCCGACCCGGTCGCAGCGTCCGGCATCCCGATCACCGCCGCCTCGGCGACGTCGGGATGGGCGCAGATCACGGTCTCCACCTCGAACGGGTAGACGTTGAAGCCGGAGACCAGCACCAGGTCACGGCGTCGGTCGACCAGGTGCAGGTCGCCTGCGGCGTCGGCGTACGCGATGTCCCCGGTGCGCCACCAGCCGTCCGGGCCGGGGCCGTCGACCCCGTCGGGCCAGTAGCCGCTGAACAGGTTCGGGCCACGCAGCTCGATCTCGCCGGGGTCCCCGTCGGTGGCCGGGTCGCCGTCGTCATCGACGAGACGGACCTCGAGCCCGGGCAGCGGACGACCCACGCTGCCCGGCGTCGCGCGCCCGCTGGACAGCGTCGTGGCCACGACCGGCGCCGCCTCGGTCATGCCGTAGCCCTCCCAGACCGACTGTCCGGTCAGCTCGGTGATCAGCGCCAGCACACCTGGCGCCAGCGGCGCCGCCCCGGAGACCAGGGTCCGGACACCCGCCAACGACTCGCGCAGGTGCGGCTGGCGGGACCAGGCCACGTACATCGGCGGCGCTCCGGGCACGTTGGTCACGCCGGCGCGCACGATGAGCTCCAGGCTGGCTGCCGGCTCGAACCGGTCGACGAGTACGCAGGCCGCACCCACCGCGGCCGCCATCCCCAGGGCGGCATTGAGGGCATAGACGTGGAACAGCGGGAGCACCACGAGGACAACGTCGTCGCGGACCATGACGGGAGGGTCGAGCCGACGCAGCTGCCCGATGTTGGCCAGCAGTGCCCGGTGGGTCAGCATCGCGCCCTTGGGCCGCCCGGACGTGCCCGCCGTGAACAGCAGCACCGCCAGCGACTCCGGGTCGAACGTGGCGGCGTCCGGTGGCGCGATGGCGTCCGACCGACTGCCGGCCTGACCTATCCCGTCGTAGGAGGCGTCCCCCACGACGACGACCTCGACGTCGCCGGCCGCTGCCCGTGCCGTGGCTGCCGTCGTGCGGTTTGCGACCACCAGCCGCGGCCCGCTCTGGGACAACAGGTCGGTGAGCTCGTGCTCGGTGTAGCTCACGTTCGTCGGGACCACCGCGATCCCGGCACGCAGCGCGCCGAAGTAGCTGACGACGAACGGCACCCCGTTGCCCAGCACGAGCGCGACCCGGTCCCCGGCAAGCAGTCCGTGGCGCAGCAGGCCTGACGCGAACGCCTCGACGGCCCGGTCGAGCTCGGCCCAGGTGAGCGTCAGGTCACCGGCAACGAGGGCCACGTCCTGGCCTCGGGCCATGGCCGAGAGCCGTACCAGGTCGGCGAGGTTGCGCAACCCACGTACCGGGTCCAGAGCCGACATGCTCCCGATCCTGACATACGGTCCGCGCGGATACGGCGCGCGACGAGTGTGGCAAGGTGGCGCGCGTGACAGACCCCGACCCGTCAGCGCCGCGTCCCATCGGTCGGCGGACCACCGGACGGCTCGACCTGCTCAGCGCTTCCCGGCTGGCCGGGCAGGCCTCCGCCGCCGTGGCGGACGTCGGTGACCAGCTCGAGCTGCCGATGGACCCTACTGCTGCAGCGTTCTTCGACGTCGACAACACGGTGATGCGCGGGGCCAGCATCTTCCACCTGGCGCGGGGGCTGGCCCAGCGGAGGTTCTTCACAGTCTCCGAGGTGCTCGACTTCAGCTGGAAGCAGGCCAAGTTCGTCATCGGTGGGTCCGAGGACATGGAGGACATGGCCTCGGCCACCGAGGCTGGGCTGGCGTTCGTCAAGGGCCGCCGGGTCGCGGACATCAGCACACTCGGCGAGGAGATCTTCGACGAGCTCATGAGCCGCAAGCTCTGGCCCGGGACCCTGGCCCTGGCCCAGCGCCACCTGGACAAGGGCCAACGGGTCTGGCTCGTCACGGCCACACCCATCGAGCTGGCCAGCCTCATCGCTCGACGACTGGGCCTGACCGGAGCGCTCGGCACGGTCAGCGAGATCGAGGACGGCGTCTACACCGGCCGGCTGGTGGGCGCGCCGCTGCACGGCAAGGCGAAGGCGGAGGCGGTTCGAGCCCTCGCGGAGCGCGAGGGCCTGGACCTGACCCGGTGCGCCGCGTACTCCGACTCCGCCAACGACGTCCCGATGCTCTCCCTGGTCGGTCGCGCCGTCGCCGTGAATCCCGACAGCACCCTGCGCTCGCACGCCCGCGCGGTCGGGTGGGAGGTGCACGACTACCGGCGGCAGCGCTTCAACCGCAGGTACGGCATCCCGGTCGGCGTCGCCGCCATCGCAGGGGCCGGCGTGGGTGCCGGGCTCGGGATAGCCGCGATGGCCGCCCGCCGAGCCAGCACCGGCTGAACGAGCCGTCGCCGCCGTCATCGAGTCACTGGCGGGGTGGTCGCCTATCCGGGTTTTCGGGCCGATGGAGGACCGCTAGGACAGTGATGTCGGTAACGGGGGCAGGTCAGGTGAAGACACCGCGGCGCTGCACCAACAGGCGGTACAGCGTCTGCTGGATCGTCTCGCGCACCTGGTCGGTGAGGTTGAACACCAGCATCGGGTCGTCCGCAGCACCAGCGGGGTACTGGTCCGTAGGGATCGGGTCCCCGAACTCGATCACCCAGCGGCTCGGCAACGGCACCAGGCCCAGCGGGCCGAGCCAGGGGAACGTCGGGGTGATCGGGAAGTACGGCAGCCCCAGCAGCCGGGCCAGCGGCTTGGCGTTGGCGATCATGGGGTACGTCTCCTCGGCCCCGACGATCGCGCACGGGATGATCGGCACTCGGGAGCGCAGCGCTGCGGCGACGAAGCCGCCACGCCCGAAGCGCTGCAGCTTGTAGCGGTCTGCGAACGGCTTGCCGACGCC
>JBDTDW010000167.1:0-3949 GCA_039922855.1 Candidatus Nanopelagicales bacterium
CAGCGTCGAACCGGTCGAACGGCCGAAAGCCGGCTCGCAAGAGTGCGTCCGGCACGCGTGGTGGTGCGTCTTCCCGGGGCGCCGGTCAGTCGGCGCGGTCAGGTAGCCCCAAACGAGCGACGCCGCAGTCCGGCCCGACCTCGCTCGCGGCGTTCTCCGAGCGGGGCACCCGGCGCGGCCGCTGACCTGCAGCCTCAGCGGCCACCGCGCTCGGTCGCGGCCTGCGAGATTCGGTGTGCCAGCTCGATGTCGAGCTGGGTCACCCCGCCTGCGGAGTGCGTGGACAGTGTGAAGTGCACGGTGCGCCATCGGATGTCGATGTCGGGATGGTGGTCCATCGCCTCGGCGAGGATCGCGACCTCGTCCACGGCGGTGATCGCGTCGGGGAACGTGGCGAACTCGTACGAGCGCCGCAGGCTCCCCGCGTCACCGACCCATCCGTCGAGCTGTCCGACCTGACGGTCGCGTTCCTCGTCTTCCAGCAGCCTGCTCATCACCCCAGCCTGGCACCGCTCCCACCCCGGTGTCCTGCCGGCTCTGGCACAGTCATCCGAGTGAACGTCGACGACCCGGACCCCAGCCACCCCGACCGCAGCGGCGAGCACCTGACCGCGGACGGTCGACTCGTCGTGGTCGCGGCGGCGGTCGTACGCGCGGGCCGGCTGCTCGGCGCCCGGCGTAGCAGCCCGTCGCAGCTGGCCGGGCTCTGGGAGCTGCCGGGGGGCAAGGTCGAGCCGGGCGAGGATCCCCCGACCGCGCTGCTGCGAGAGCTGACGGAGGAGCTGTCGATCGATGCCGCCGTGGTGGGGACCGTACGCGGACCTGGGACAGGTGACTGGCCGCTGACCGACGAGTCCGTCCTTCGCGTCCTGCGGGTACGACTGCCCCCTGACGAGGCGGTACGGCCCGGCACTGCACACGACGAGGTTCGGTGGTTCGAGCCATGGGCGATGGGCGAGGTGCCGTGGGTCCCCGCCGACGTCGCACCAGCGCGGGCGGCGGCGGATGCCGTGGGCACCTGGGTCGGGTTCCCGTACGGGGAAGTGTCCGGCACCGGAACCGTGATCCGCGTGCAGGAGCTAGGTCAACGGTTCGGGGTCATCGTGGACCGTACGCCGTTCCACCCGCTGGACCACGCCTGGCCGGACCAGCCGGCCGACCACGGCACTCTGGCGGGCCAGGCGGTCGAGGACGTGCTCACCGGCGCTATCGATGACGACGGGGTCCTCACCGTCGGTGCGGACATCGAGGTCCGTCGCGGCGACAGCTCGTGCAGCTGGGTCGTCGTGCACGTGGTCGGTGGTCCGGCTCCTGAGCCCGGTGTGAGCGTGGCCATGGAGGTCGACGCGCAGCGCCGAGCACGGCTCTGCGCCGCCCATACGGCCTGCCACCTCGCCGCGTTGGCGATGAACGAGGTCACCGCGGACTGCTGGCACAAGGAGCCGCCGCGTCGTGACTCCCGGGGCAACCCCGACCTGGACCAGTCCTCGATCCAGCTCTCGCGGATCCTGACCGACGCGACGCGGGACGAGTACCGGTTCGGTCGGTCCCTGCGCAAGGCCGGCTTCGACGCGGCCGGCCTCCTGGCCGACCTGGTGACCTACCAGGACCGCGCCCAGTCACTGGTCGACGCGTGGATCGGCGCCGGTGCCGCCGTACGGGTCGAGACCGGCGGTGATCCGACCTTGACCGCGCGCCGCCGGTGGGTGTGCGACCTGCCGGGGCGCGCTGGGGTCGTCCCGTGCGGTGGCACCCACGTCACCTCACTGGCCGCGCTGGCAGGGGTGCGCCTGATGTGGGAGCCGATGGCGGAAGGGCTGCTGGTACGGACCAGCCTCGGGCGCTGAGCGGTGAGGTCGGGCGCCGCGCGCCGGTAGGATGACCGTGCCCCCACCCCCCCAAATCCGGCGAGGATCTCGCATGCCCTCAGGCACGACCGTCACCCGTGACGACCTGCGCAACGTCGCGATCATCGCGCACGTCGACCACGGCAAGACCACGCTCGTCGACGCCATGCTGTGGCAGTCCGGCGCGTTCACCGAGCACCAGGCTGACGAGGGCTCGGTCAAGGAACGGGTCATGGACTCCATGGACCTCGAGCGGGAGAAGGGCATCACGATCCTGGCCAAGAACACCACGGTCAGGTACTCCGGTCCCGGTGCGATCGAGGGCGGCGTGCTCTTCAACATCATCGACACCCCGGGCCACGCGGACTTCGGTGGCGAGGTCGAGCGCGGGCTGGAGATGGTCGACGCCGTCCTGCTGCTCATCGACGCCTCGGAGGGTCCGCTGCCCCAGACCCGCTTCGTCCTGCGCAAGGCGCTGGCCAAGCGCCTTCCGGTGATCGTGGTCGTGAACAAGGTGGACCGCCCCGACGCCCGGATCGCGGAGGTCGTCGACGAGACGTACGAGCTGTTCTTCGACCTCGACGCCGACGCCGAGCAGATCGACTTCCCAGTCGTGTACGCCTGCGCCAAGGCTGGTCGGGCGTCCCTGACCCGCCCGGCGGACGGCACCATGCCCGACAGCGAGAGCCTGGCGCCGCTGTTCCAGACACTGCTCACTGCCGTACCGGCTCCCTCGTACGACCCTGCCGCCCCGTTGCAGGCGCACGTGACGAACCTGGACTCCTCGCCGTACCTGGGCCGGCTCGCACTGTGCCGGGTACGAGCCGGCCGCATCCGCAAGGGTCAGAACGTCGCGTGGTGCCGCGCCGACGGCACTGTGGAGCGGGTCAAGGTCACCGAGCTGCTGGTCACCGAGGCGCTGGACCGGGTGCCCGCCGAGGAGGCCGGACCGGGCGAGATCATCGCGATCGCCGGGATCCCTGAGATCACCCTCGGCGAAACGCTCGCCGACGCGGACAACCCGATCCCGTTGCCCCTCATCACAGTCGACGAGCCGTCGATCTCGATGACGATCGGCATCAACACCTCCCCGCTTGCCGGCCAGAGCGGGTCCAAGCTCACCGCACGCCAGGTGAAGAACCGGCTCGACGCCGAGCTCATCGGCAACGTGTCGATCCGCGTTGCGAACACCGACCGGCCCGACACCTGGGAGGTGCAGGGCCGCGGCGAGCTGCAGCTGGCGATCCTGGTGGAGCTGATGCGACGGGAGGGCTTCGAGCTCACGGTGGGCAAGCCCCAGGTCGTGACGAGGACCATCGACGGCAAGCTGCACGAGCCGATGGAGCACCTGACGGTCGACATCCCCGAGGACTACCTCGGCGTAGTGACCCAGCTCATGGCGCTGCGCAAGGGCCGGATGGAACAGATGGTCAACCACGGCAGCGGCTGGGTGCGCATGGAGTACCGCGTCCCGGCTCGTGGGCTCATCGGGTTCCGTACCGAGTTCCTCACGGAGACCCGGGGCACCGGACTGCTCAACCACGTTTTCGACCGTTACGAGCCGTGGCACGGCGAGCTGCGCACCCGACCGACCGGCTCTCTGGTCGCCGACCGGCGTGGCGCGACGACCGGGTTTGCGCTGGCCAACCTCCAGGAGCGCGGAACCATGTTCGTGGGGCCCGGCACCGAGGTGTTCGAGGGCATGATCGTGGGGGAGAACTCCCGGTCCGACGATATGGACGTCAATCCGACCAAGGAGAAGAAACTGACCAACATGCGGCAGTCCTCCGGTGACGTCCTCGTGCCACTCATCCCTCACAAGGCGATGTCCATGGAGCAGGCACTGGAGTTCTGCCGCGAGGACGAGTGCATCGAGGTCACTCCGGCCACCGTCCGGATGCGCAAGGTTGTCCTGGACTCCCACGAGCGTGGCCGAAGCGCTGCGCGCGCCAAGAAGCGCGAGTGAGCGCAGCAGATCCTGGTTTCGTCCGATTATCGGAGATAATGCTTCGGTAACAGGAGAGGTGCGATATCCAAGATCGGAGTCACGATCGGGTTACGGCGGCACTTCCTGGTTGGCGTGGGAGTCATAGTCACGTATG
>JBDTDW010000168.1:0-5996 GCA_039922855.1 Candidatus Nanopelagicales bacterium
CGGCCATGGCCACGGACCGGTCCGCCGGCACACCGTGGCCACGCCACTTCGCCACCGCCTGCCGACTCACTCCGAACACTCGGGCAACCAGCGCCGCCGACATGTCCCACGTCGCCATGAGGCGTTCGAGCTGGTTCTCCCCCACCTGACGTTCGAACTGGCGCAAGAACTCTCGCGCCCACTGCTCCCCCGCGTCCCTGGCGAGCAGGGAGGCGGCCTGAGCCGGCGGTAGTGCCAACCAGTCTCGTGCAGAAGCAGTCGCCATACCGTCAACTATATGTCAACCGCAACCAGTCGTCAATCATACCCGCTTCCACCGAGGGGCTATTGCTGCACGAGGTCGATGACGAGACCAAGAGCTTGTGCGATCACCACGGACTGCTGCCACGAGATCACCGCCCCCGTGAGATCTAGGGTCAACGGGTCCAGGGTGGAAAGGTCGGTGCCACTCAGGTGCGATCACCACGGACTGCGCCCCGCGCAGCCAGGTGCCGGACAGATCACAGTCGGTCAGCACACGCCACGTGGACCTGTACGGCAAGATTCCGGCATGGCACCGCCGGTGGACGCTCGGCCCTCCTGCGCCGTGTTCGACGTCGATGGGGTGCTCGCCGACGTACGACACCGGTTGCACCATCTCGAGCGCCGCCCGAAGGACTGGGGCGCCTTCTTCGGTGCGATGTCCGAGGACCCACCCCTCGCGCAGGGCATCGAGATGGCCCGCGAGGAGGCCGCTCACTGCTCCCGGGTCGTCTACCTGACCGGGCGCAACGAGAGGTACCGGCAGCAGACCACCGCTTGGCTGACTGAACAGGGCTGCCCGCGGGGCCAGCTCGTCATGCGCCCGGACCACGACCGACGCCCAGCCCGGTTCTTCAAGCCCGAAGCCCTGCGACGCCTCGCCACCGGCCTGGACGTAACCGTCGTCGTCGACGATGACGAAGCGGTCGTGACCGTGCTGCGCGCTGCCGGCTGGAACGTGGTCCACGCCACCTGGATGCCCGAGAGTGCACCCGAGCAGCAGACCCTGTTCGGAGCCCAGGAGACCGAGGGCCGCACCTAGCGCTGGAGGCGCATACCTGATCGAGATGTCGTCGATTCGCGAAATAGTGACATGTGGAACAGGTACTCGAGCAACTCGGTCCTCACGCTTCTTCGTACGCCGATGGGTCCTGGCAGGAGCAGACCAGGTTTCGGTCGCCGTAAGCACCGTCGACGCGACGTACTGGTGGCCAGAACTTGTTGTCGCGCAGGCCGGGTACCGGGAAGGCGGCGAGCTCACGGGAGTACGGCTTGTCCCACTCCCCCAACAGGCTGGCCGCAGTGTGCGGCGCCCCGCGCAGCGGCGACTGCTCGATCGGCCAGTCGCCGGCGGCGACCTTGTCGATCTCAGCGCGGATCGCGATCATCGCGTCGCAGAACCTGTCGATCTCCTCGAGGTCCTCGCTCTCCGTAGGCTCGATCATGAGGGTCCCAGCCACCGGGAACGACATGGTGGGAGCGTGAAACCCATAGTCGATCAAGCGCTTTGCGACGTCGTCCACCGTCACCGCGGTGTCCTTGGTGACGGTGCGCAGATCGACGATGCACTCGTGGGCGACCAGGCCCCCGCTGCCCGTGTAGAGAACCGGGTAATGGTCGCGCAACCGAGCGGCGATGTAGTTGGCGGACAGCACTGCCACCTGCGTCGCATGGGTCAGCCCGTCGCCCCCCATGAGCCGGATGTATGCCCACGGGATCGTCAGGATCCCCGCACTGCCCCACGGGGCCGCACTGACCGGCCCCACTCCCCCATCCGCGTGGCCACGACCGAGCGGACCGGCCTCGGGGCGCAGCGGGTGGCTCGGGAGGTACGGGGCCAGGTGCTCGCGTACCCCGATCGGGCCCACCCCCGGACCACCACCACCGTGCGGGATACAGAAGGTCTTGTGCAGGTTCAGGTGTGAGACATCCGCACCGAACCTGCCCGGCTGCGCCAGCCCGACCAGAGCGTTGAGGTTGGCCCCGTCGACGTAGACCTGACCGCCGGCGTCGTGGACCTGCGCGCACACCTGAGTGATCGTCTGCTCGTAGACGCCGAAGGTGGAGGGATACGTGATCATGAGTGCTGCGAGCCGCTCCCGGTGCTTCTCGAGCTTGTCGGAGAGGTCGTCGAGATCGACCTCTCCGGACTCGTTGCAGGACACCACGACCACGCGCATACCGGCGAGCACCGCGCTGGCGGCATTCGTGCCGTGGGCGCTGCTGGGTATCAGGACCACATCGCGCTCGGAGTGGCCCTGTGCCCGGTGATAGGCGCGGATGGCGAGCAGGCCCGCGAACTCGCCCTGGCTACCGGCGTTGGGCTGCAGGCTGACCGCGTCGTACCCGGTGATGGCCACAAGGTAGCTCTCCAGCTCCCGTACCAGCTCGAGATATCCGCTGGCCTGGTCCAACGGCGCGAACGGGTGGATCGAAGCCCAACCGGGCTCGGTCATCGGCTCCATCTCGGTGGCAGCGTTGAGCTTCATCGTGCAGGAGCCCAGTGGAATCATCGCCCGGTCCAGGGCGATGTCCTTGTCCGAGAGCCGCCGCACCCGGCGCAGCATCGCGGTCTCGCTGCGGTTCTCGCGGAAGCTGGGATGGGTCAGGAATTCGCTGGTGCGTCGCAGTGCTTCCGGGATGGACTCCTGATCCGCGAGCAGCAGACTTTCCGTCGTGCTCGGATGGCCCCCGATGACGGAGGCGACCGCGGCGAGGACGAGGTCGACGACGTTCTCCGTCGTCGTCTCGTCAAGGCTCACGGCCACGACGTGGGCATCGACCCGCCACAGGTTGATGCCGCGGTCCAGCGCGGCCGCGACAATTTCGCCGGAGCGCCCGCGCACCGAGAACCGCAACGTGTCGAAGTACGAATCCGGGCTTACTCTTACCCTTAGCTCGATCAGGCCGTTGGCCAGGGCCGTCGTGAGCCTGTGCACGCGACGGGCGATGGCGGTCAGCCCGTCCGGACCGTGGTACTCGGCGTAGAACGCGGCCGTGACAGCGAGCAGCACCTGCGCCGTGCAGATGTTGCTGGTCGCCTTCTCCCGCCGGATGTGCTGCTCTCGGGTCTGCAGCGCGAGCCGGTACGCGATCGCCCCGTCAGCGTCGACACTGATCCCGACGAGGCGACCCGGCAAGGAGCGCTCCAGGCCCTCGCGCACCGACATGAACCCCGCATGCGGACCGCCGAAACCCAGTGGCACACCGAAGCGCTGCGCCGAACCCACGACGACGTCGGCGCCCCACTCCCCCGGTGGTACCAGCAGGGTCAGGGCCAAAAGGTCAGTAGTCACCGCGACGAGCGCGTCCGTGGCGTGGACCGCGGCGACGAGGTCCCGCAGGTCCCGTACCTTGCCCGCCGATCCCGGATAGCTCAGCAGGATCCCGAAGCCGAGGTCAGCGGGCAGCGGCTGCTCCACGTCCACCAGCACCAGCTCGATGCCCTGCGGCTCGGCCCGGGTCGCCAGGACCGCGAGAGTCTGGGGATGGGTGTCCGCGTCGACCAGGAACCGTGCGGAGCCTGACCTGCTCATCCGCCGACACAGCGCCATGGCCTCCGCGGCAGCAGTGGCCTCGTCCAGCAAGCTGGCACCGGCGACCGGCAGTCCGGTCAGGTCGGTCACGACGGTCTGGAACCCCAGCAGCGCCTCGAGCCGGCCTTGGCCGATCTCGGGCTGGTAAGGGGTGTACGCGGTGTACCAGGCGGGGTTCTCCAGCACCCGACGCCGAATGACCGCGGGGGTGTTGGTCCCGTAGTAGCCCAGCCCGATCAGGGAGACGTGCATCTGGTTGCGGCCCGCTCGCCGGGCCAGTGCCGCGGTGACTTCCTGCTCCGAGCTTGCCGGCGGCAGCTCGAGCTGATGGGACGACCGGATGGCCGATGGCACGGCCCGGTCCACAAGAGCGGCGAGCGACGGGGCGCCGACGACCGCGAGCATTCGAGCCACGGCACCGGCATCGGGGCCGACGTGGCGGTCCACGAAGGCGGCAGGGGCGGAGGGTACGGGAACAGGATGCTGAGTCACGGGTCGGATCGCTTCCGGACGGGACGGGGACGAAGACCGCCGAACGATTCAGCGATCCTCCCCTTCTGTTCTCACGCGTTTCACGTACCTGAGAGCTTCACGCCGCGTGGGCGCTTGCACCGTCGGTGGAGGCTCCCGGCCAGGCCGGTCGCCCCGCTATCCAGAGGCGTCTGTCCCGCTCGGTCCTGGGGCCTGAGAGGTTGGCGGGGAGCTTGCTCCTTCGGCGCCCGTCACTGGCTGCGATGGGACTCTCCCGAGCGGGGTCATCGACGCGCTCACGCTACCAGCGTGCGGCCTGTCACGAACCATGCAGACGCGGGCACCCGGAGCGGCCTCAGCCGGTGCGCCGGGCCTGCCGACGCGCTGCGAGCTCGTCCCCCTCGACCTGCGCGCCGGTGGTGGCATCGCTGCGCTCGCTGGGCAGTGAGGCCAGGGTGCCCTCCACCTCACGCCAGACACGCCCGACAGCGATACCGAACACACCCTGACCGCCCTGGACGAGGTCGATGACCTCGTCCTGGCTGCGGCACTCATAGACGCTGGCGCCGTCACTCATCAGCGTGACCTGCGCCAGGTCGTCGACGCCGCTCTCGCGCAGGTGCACGACAGCGGCACGGATGTTCTGCAGCGACACCCCGGTATCCAGCAGCCGCTTGACGACCTTGAGCACGAGGATGTCGCGGAACCCGTACAGCCGCTGCGTGCCTGACCCGTGTGCGCTGCGCACGGTCGGCTCCACCAAGCCGGTACGAGCCCAGTAGTCCAGCTGGCGGTAAGTGATCCCGGCTGCCCGGCACGCGATCGGGCCGCGGTAGCCGGTGTCGTCGGGAAGGGCGCGGATGTCGTCCCCGAAGAGCAGCCCCTGCTCGCCCGCGCGACGTACGCTCTCGTTGCGGGTGCTGACCTGCCCCCCGGGGTCTGTGTGGTTGCTCGTCACTGCCGACCTCCTGGGGTTCGTCGATCGACCAGGCGATGACGAAGGACACCGCGGGAGTTACATCATCGACGTTCGTCCTGCGGCACGCTAGGTGCGGGCCGGGCCCGCGTCAATGATGCACCGGCCGACACGCCGGTGACCCTAAAGTCTCACTTTCGACTCAAGAGTTGCCTGCCAGCTCAGGAATTCGGCTGCTGCTCGTCGAAGTCGTCCGGGGATATCTGGTCGAGGAACTCCCGGAACTTCTCGACCTCGTCCTCCTGCTCGTCCGGGACCTCGATCCCAGCTTCCACGAGCACGTCGTCCGCGGCGTAGATCGTGGTCCCGGTACGCAGCGCAAGGGCGATTGCGTCCGAGGGACGAGCACTGACCTCGACGCCGTCGTCGAAGACGAGCAAGGCGTAGAAAACCCCGTCGGTGAGCTCGGTGATGCGCACCTGGCTGACGGTGCGACCCAGCGCGGTGAGAACGTCGCGGAACAGGTCGTGGGTCAGGGGGCGGGCCGGCACGACCCCTTGCTGGGCGAAGGCGATCGCCGTAGCCTCCACCGCGCCGATCCAGATCGGCAGGTAGCGCTCACCGTCGACCTCGCGCAGCAGGACTATCGGCTGGTTGGAAGGCATCTCGACCCGGACCCCGACCACATCGACAGCACGCATGGCTCCCAGCCTAGTCGCTGGTGCGGCGTTGGCAGCAGGGGTGAACCGGCCCGGTCAGCGCCCGGGCTCGCGCCCGAGCCCGGCGGTGACCAGCGAACGGTGCAGGCGCACCGAGAGGGCAGCGAGCTCGCGGATCGCGTCGTCAGCTCGCTGGCGGGACTGCGGGTCGTGCTGGCGCAGCATCGGGGTCACGACCTGTTCGACGAGCCCGACTTCACGATCCGCGGCCACCTTGAACTGGCGCAGGTGTCGCGGTTCGATGCCGAAGGCGGCCATCCCGGCCACGGTCCGCGCGATCTCCAGTGCCGCGGCGTCGTAATGCCGGACCGGGCCGCCGTACGGCAGCGGGGC